>JANODZ010000380.1:0-4160 GCA_031412935.1 Anaerolineales bacterium | reverse complement strand
GAGGAAGGCATCGCCACAGAATTATCCTTAAGTGGCGGCAATGCTTTTGGAAAGCTGCAAGGTACGGTCACATCACAGTTATCAGTGGACTTTGAGTTGAACGGTGAAGTAAAAAAGATGCCGATGCCGGCGTTGATCAACCTGCGCTCGCATCCCGACGAAGCCACCCGCCGCCGCGGATATGAAGCGGAGAACATCGCCTGGGAAACTGTCAAAGAAACATTAGCGGCCTGCATGAACGGGGTCAAGGGTGAAACGCAAACCCTCGATAAAAAACGCGGGCGTGAAGATGCCATGCATGCCTCGATTGACTTCGCCCGCATGGACCGCGCCAGCCTGAATGCCATGCTCGACGCAATGAAAGATTCCTTCCCGATCTTCCATAAATATTTTAAACACAAAGCTAAATTGATCGGCAAGGAAAAACTCGCCTGGTGGGATATTTCTGCGCCGATGGGCAGGACCGATAAAGTATATTCGTTCGAGGAAGCGCGCAATTTTATCGTCAGCAACTTCAACAAATTCTCACCCGAACTCGGCGCATTTGCCACCCGTGCCTTTGACAATCACTGGATCGACGCCGAACAACGCGACGGCAAACGCGGCGGCGGATTCTGCATGGGTATTCCTGCCATAAAAGAAAGCCGCATCCTCGTCAACTTTAACGGCTCCTTCGACCAGGTCTGCACGCTGGCCCATGAACTGGGTCACGCCTTTCATAATGAATGCGCCTACCAGGCGGGCAAGACTGAATTACAACAATCCACACCGATGACTCTGGCTGAAACCGCATCCATCATGTGCGAGACGATCATCACGGAAGCAGTTTTGAAACAGGTAACTGATCCTCAAGAAGAGTTGGCCATCATCGAAGCGCAAATGAATAATGCCACCGGCGTGATCGTGGATATATACTCACGCTATTTATTTGAAAAAGAAGTTTTTGAACGCCGTGAACAATCCGAACTCTCGGCTGATGATCTCAACGACATCATGGAACGTGCCCAGAAAGCCACCTATGGCGAAGGTTTGGATGAACGCTACCTGCAAAAATTCATGTGGACCTGGAAGCCTCACTATTATTCCAGCGGTTTCTCTTTCTATAACTATCCATATGCATTCGGCTTGCTCTTTGCAACAGGCCTGTATGCCATCTACCAGAAACGCGGCGCAGACTTTGTGCCCGATTACAAGAACCTGCTCGCTTCCACTGGCGAAAACCGCGCCGCAGAACTCGCCGACCGTTTTGGCATCAACATCCGCACCAGGAAATTCTGGGCCGATAGTCTCGCCATCATTGGCAGGCGTGTGGAAAGATACTGCGAGTTGTGATAATAATCAGCGGAGCGCAGTTTTCAGCGCGCATTTTGCCCAAAAAAGCGGCTGAAGTCCGCGCTCCGCTATAATAAAATTATAAACATGAGCATATTGGGAATTGACCACGTTCAACTTGCCATGCCCGTTGGCGGGGAAGAAAAGGCGCGTAGATTCTTTATTGACCTTTTGGGCTTTCGTGAAATTCCCAAGCCGCCTACACTAGCCAAACTCGGCGGCGCCTGGTTTGAAGCTGGGACCATGCAACTTCATCTCGGCCTGGAAACGGATTTTCGTCCCGCGCGCAAAGCACATCCCGCTTTTATCGTAGATGATCTTGATGGATTGATTGCCAAAGTCCAGTCCGCGGGATTTGAGACAGATACTACACAACCTCCACTTGATGGATACAAGCGTACACATATCTTTGACCCATTTGGAAATCGAATCGAATTAATGGAAAAAGTTGCATGACAACGAAGACAATCCGTCATAATTACAATAAGGTGATCTATGCGGAAGCGGAAGGATTACTATTGGATTGCCGCTTGATAAACGACAAATCCCCCTTTAAAAAGTGGATGTGTCTCTGAGAACACATCCACTTTTTATTTGTATTAGTTGAAGGCCTGTATTCCCGTCTGTGCTCTACCCAAGATCAGCGCATGGATATCATGCGTGCCTTCATAGGTATTGACCGCTTCCAAATTCATCATATGACGGATAACATGATACTCATCCGAGACGCCGTTGCCGCCGTGCATATCGCGTGAGGTGCGCGCGATCTCAAGCGACTTGCCGCATGAATTACGTTTGATCAATGAAACCATCTCAGGCGTGGACTTGTCCTCATCCATCAAACGGCCGACACGCAAAGCGCCTTGCAGACCCAGAGTAATTTCAGTCATCATATTTGCCAGCTTCAGTTGAATGATCTGATTCGCGGCAAGCGGCCGGCCAAACTGCGGACGATCCAAGGTGTATTGTCGCGCCGCATGCCAGCAAAATTCCGCCGCGCCTAATGCGCCCCAGGCAATTCCATAACGCGCTTTGTTCAAACAGCCAAAGGGTCCCTTCAAGCCGCTGACGTTTGGAAGTAGATTTTCATCCGGCACAAAGACTTCTTCCATTACGATCTCGCCCGTGGTACTCGCGCGCAGGCTAAATTTTCCTTTGATCGTTGGGGCGCTTAATCCCTTCATGCCTTTTTCTAAAATGAAACCGCGTATCTCATCTTCGCCGCTCCTGACGCCGCCTTGAGCATAAAATGCCTTTGCCCAAACAATAAATACATCCGCAATGGGTGAATTGGTGATCCATGTTTTAGAGCCTTGCAGCATCCAGCCGCCGTCCACTTTTTTGGCGCGGGTTTCCATGCTGCCCGGGTCGCTGCCGTGATTGGGTTCCGTCAAGCCAAAACAGCCGATAATTTTTCCGCTGGCGAGCTGCGGCAGATATTTTTTCTTTTGGTCTTCGGAGCCGTAGGCATAAATGGGATGCATGACCAATGAGCTTTGGACGCTCATCGCACTGCGATAGCCGCTGTCCACGCGCTCCACTTCACGCGCGATCAAGCCATAGGAGACGTAATTTAATTCCGAACCGCCGTATTCTTCGGGCAAAGTGCAGCCTAAAAATCCCAGGCTGCCCATTTCGTCCATGATGGCGCGGTCAAAGTTCTCATTGCGATTCGCTTCGAGGATGCGCGGCATTAATTTATCCTGGCAATATTTTCGGGCGGTATCGCGCAGCATACGCTCTTCGCCGGTCAGCTGATCGTTGAGCAGGAAAGGATCGTCCCACTTGAAAGTTTGTTTTGACATGGATACCTCGTTTTTAGGTGGAAGTGAAAAGTAAAAAGCTGGAACATATCTGATGATTGTATCAAATGTGTGGAGGGATGAATCTGCCCGCGAAAACAGAATCAACCCTGCGTTAAGTGCGAAGCGCAAATCAAAAAGAGGACACGCTCTGCAGCGTATCCTCTTTCCTCATTCCTAAATCCCTAATCCCTTTTTACGCATTCCCGGTCAACCAGCCGCGCATTTCCATGGCTTTCACCACACGGTCAATTGCCACCATGTAGGCCGCATCGCGCATATATACTTTTTCCTTGTCACTGCGTTCGAGCACTGCATTGAAAGCATGTGTCATCTTTATATCAAGCCGTTCAAGCACCGCTTCATGCGTCCAGTAATAATTCATATCATTTTGGACCTGCTCGAAGTAGGAAGTGGTCACGCCGCCTGCGTTGCACAGAAAGTCGGGGATGTTAAAAATATTATTCTTTTTGATGTATTCATCCGCTTCGATTGTGCACGGGCCGTTGGCGCCTTCAGCGACGATCTTGATGTTCTTCGACATCCTGGCAACCGTATCTGCATTGACCTGGCCTTCCATCGCGGCGGGGATCAAGACATTGGCTTCCTTGGTGATCCAGGCATCGCCGTCTTCAACCGTGTACCCTGAATCCTGCGCTTTCTTCTTATCAATCGTGCCGTACTCATCCACGATCGAGAGCAGGAAACGCGGATCAATGCCGCCTTTTTTGCTATAGGTATAAGCTTTCTTATCATGGCGGTCATAGCAGGAAACACAGGCAACCGTACCCCCAAGCAGTTCAACAAATCCAATTGAAGCATATTGTGAAACATTGCCAAAGCCTTGAATTGCGGCAACAGAATTCTTGGAATCGATCTTGAGATGTTTCATGGCTTCACGCACGGTGTAGATCACGCCATAGCCTGTGGCTTCAGTACGGCCAAGCGAACCGCCGCCGCCAATCGGCTTGCCGGTAAAAACACCCGGGGTATATTGGCCGACCAGGCGCGAATATTCATCCATCA
>JANODZ010000379.1:0-2901 GCA_031412935.1 Anaerolineales bacterium | reverse complement strand
TACACAGTTTGTTCCAATAGAACATACCGCTAAAAACCTGATGATCCGTTCTGTAAAAATTTCTTCCACAGGAAGCGCTCGCTGGGTTGAGGAATATAGGAATTTAAAAGCGTTCTGGCAGGTTACGCCTTATCTAGAACGTTTATTAGATGATCAGTACGCTAAATTTCTATAGAATTCCAAACCTTAATATAAATCGTTTGCGCAATAATCAGAAAGTGCGGAACTACACAAGCAGCCTGCGGGATATTTTTGTTAATAGGAAATACAGCCCAATCAGAAATGCGGCAAAGAGCGAAACATTCCATCCGCTTGTGTACGCATCACCAATCGCCAGCCGTGACATCGTTGTGATCGGCGAAAGATTTAACAGGGTGCTGATGGCGGCCGCCGCCAATAACATGAGCGAGTAGATGAATTGGGAGCGCTCGCGGTCCCTTAGCAGCACTGCACCCAACGCCGCGGATGTGGAGGTGATGCCCGCGATGATCAATGCCAGCAGCAGGACCCAGCCGGTGTTTTGGATCGCGACCCCATTCAACTGCAACAAAGCCAGCCAGGCAATACACTGCAAAATGGACAGGATGACCGCGGCGACGATCTTCCCCGCGACCATTCCGTTGATCGACAGCGGCGCAGACAAAAGTGTTTGCAGCGTGTTGTACTCTACTTCCTCGGTGATCGAGTCAACGGTAACGCTGCCTGAAACAAAGGCGGGGAAGAACATTAGCATGGGGATGAGCACCGAATAAACAAATTCATAAGCTGTGGCAGGTTTGCCTTTAAGGTCTGAATACCGCACTTCGATTCCCTTTTCTGAGCGCAAATAATTCTCGTATTGCTTAAGCGGATCTTGAATCACCATGCGGATCAACGAACCGGCCGCGTCGGAGTCAGGCAGATATAATTTGATTTCTGTGAGACCGTTTGCATCCTGGGGAGTGTCTACAATTGCAAATACTTCACCCCGATAAAATGCAGCGTTGGCATCTGTCAACGTGGAATAATTTGTAGTCTGTATACCTCGTTCGCTCATAAATGACCCCAACACATTATCGGATGAATTAACCACCCCGATTCTTATTCCCGCACCGCTGAATTTCAAGATGGTATCCGCATCATATAAAGACAGCATTCCTAATAGCAAAGCCGATGAGAAGGATGCAATAAATAGCTGGATCAGGATCGAGATCACGATGGTACGGTCACGAAGGACAGAAGCCAGTTCTTTTTTGACGACAGCCAGAAATGGAATCAAAAGCCGCCTCTCAACACATAGACGTTATAGATAAAGTGAACGAGTGTCCCCACAGCTAATGCCAGAATAAAGGGAAGTCTCCATTTTATTCTCAACAGAGTGACGAGGGCTGTGAAAAGAAAGTGAGCGATCAGCGGAATGAACAAGAACAAGCCCGCGCCGAAAAATGCACCCGCAACCCGAGCCTGCGACACCATGCTGATCGAGAGCAGAAGCAGGGTTTTCTCTCCGATCAGAAAACCGAGCGCTGAAAGAAACGAAAGCCCGATAATGTGACGCGCAGTTTTCACCACGCCATGCTCCGCCAGGGCCACGATACCAACCGATTTGACGATCTCCTCAAACAGGGCGGAAGCAAATAGTGTAAAGCCGAGTATTAATCGAACTGGCAGGTTGGTTGCGAATGTAAGGAAAATGATCTGGGTCAGGTAGACGATGGGGACTACTATAAGACTCCACAACGGCACAGAAATGTACGGTTTGGAATGAGCAAGCATCAGGTAGATGGCATCGCTGACCTTGCGCGTGAGCGGCTTGTATCCCATCAAAAATTCTTCGTTGAGCATGCGCGTGCCAGCAAACATCGCAAATCCAAATATCGCAGCCATCGGCAACGACGGGAACAAATATTCGCGCCATCCGAACGGTTCACCGCGATACATCTTCACCGCCAGCGTCAGCGGGGAAATATACGAAAGGTCATTGACGTTGGTGAACATCGCGGGAAAGATCAGATATGCAGTTGTCAGCGTGGTAACAAGCATCGCGATAAAGGTCGTGTCCTTGAAGGTGCGATAGAACAACGGCACCATCAGGTAAATGGCAAAAATAAAAAGGGTAGTGGGCGCAAAGATGGCAAGCGCGAGCGCTACGTTCGCTTTTGTGATGACCGCGATCAACGTGGTGCTGAAAAGTGCAAAGGCCGCGTACGGCAGCATCTTCCCCAAGATAATTTGAAACGGTGTGATCGGCGCAGACAGCAAAATCGTCAGGCGGCGGTTGATCTTTTCATCCATAAAACTGCTGGTAAAAAAGATGCTGATGAACGTGATCGGCATGATATAGATCAGGGTGATGAGTACCTGCGCGAACGGCGCGGGCGGAGGCGTGGTGGATGGGATGATGATCTCTTCAGGCTTTAACGGGACATTCGCACCTGCAGCCTGCCCGGCGTTGAGATAGTTGATTCCAACCCGCAGAGGGAATGCGTCATCTTGCCCGAATGAATTCCCCACGCGGATCAATTCCTGCTTCTCCATATATTGTTTGAGCGCGCGGACTGCAAACTGGGATTTATCATCGTCACGCGAGATCACCTCTGCGCCATTAATGAATACATCTATAACTTTTTCATCGAGCAATGTCTTTCCCTCTTTTGCATTAACTTCCATCACTTCAAAACGGCTGTCTTGAATCGGCGGGACATCACCCGAAACACCCACGCGATACAAGCCGCTGCCAAGTGAAACTGTGTCGCGCAGATAATACGCCGATAGGCCCAGGATAAACAGCAATAACAACACAGCCAGCGGACTCGCTCCGCCGCCAAAACGATTACGCAGGCGCGTTACTTCACGCCAGGCAATGACAAGGATTTGATTCATAGTCCTCACCTCGTCATTGCGAGGAGGGTGTTTTTCCCG
>JANODZ010000378.1:0-4002 GCA_031412935.1 Anaerolineales bacterium | reverse complement strand
TACCGTCAGACCTCCAATAGCCAGACGCATTTGAATTGACCCCATTGAAACCTCCAATTTGTTCAGCAGTTCGAAACACTGCTCTTGCCCAGGGGATTTAGCAGGCTGAACGGATCGAGGCGAGGGAGAAGCGGACGGAGCGCGCAGGCAGTATGATCCTCTCGATCATCGCCACGCGCTTCGTGGAAAAACGGATCGATACAAGCAGTCCGCTGGCGATTGGACGTGCGACATTGGGAATCACCTTTGGCATTTCTACAGCGTTGATCGGTTTTGCACTCTCACCCGTTTTTGCTGTGACAATCGCCGCCTATTGGGTCATTAGTGTTTTTCGAAACGTGGTCGGACCGCTTTATAACGCCTGGGTAAATCAGAAGCTTGATTCGAGCACTCGCGCCACCGTTCTTTCAATCTCTTCACAGGTGGATGCCATCGGTCAAATGGGCGGCGGACCCTTGATGGCTTTGGTCGCCGGCATTTATTCAGTGACTGCTGCGATCCTCACCTCCGGCTTGTTATTATTACCCGCGCTTCCATTAATAAGCCGCGCGAACGCCCAATCCATTGTGGATATGGAAACACAGGTTGAAAAATAATGCAGGAACAGGCTGGCTTGCAAATAAAAAGTGAAGCAGAGTGAATCGGTTATAATTTCCATGTAAGAGTTGGTTTCAACAAATTCAACTTGGAGGCAGCTAGTGGATCTCTCGAAGCACGCTTTTTTTGAGGGAAAGATCGTCCCGCTTGCGGACGCAAAAATCAATATAGCCACTCATGGCTTTTTATATGGAACCTCCGTATTCAGTGGGATGCGAGGATATTGGAACGAAGAGAAGAAACGCCTCTTCGTTTTTCGTCCTTACGAACATTATCAACGTCTTTTAAATTCAGCGCGCATGATGTCGATGAACATCCCGTACGATGAAGAGGGGCTGATCCAACTTACGCTTGATGTTTTAAGAATGGACAATTGGAAGGCTGACGTCTACCTGCGTCCCACCATTTACAAAGCAGACATGGGGATCGGTGTGCGCCTGCATGACTTGAAAGATGAACTTTCCATCTTTGTGATGGCATATGAGAAGTATGTCAAGAACGATACCAACGCCCATTTAACTTTTTCATCCTGGCGGCGCATTGACGATAACGCCATCCCTGCCCGTGGAAAAATGGCGGGCGCATATGTCAACTCTGCGCTGATCAAAACCGATGCGAACCGCGCCGGCTTTGATGAAGCGATTGTGCTGGACCACAATGGTCATGTCTCGGAAGGTTCGGCGATGAATATTTTCATGGTGCGGGATGGCATCCTGGTCACTCCGCCAACGACAGATAATATTCTTGAAGGCATTACGCGCCGCTCCGTTATCGAACTGGCGCGCAATGAACTAGGGCTGCAAGTGCTGGAACGCTCGATTGACCGCACGGAAGTATTTATCGCCGAGGAAATATTCATGACGGGCACTGCCGCGCAGATTGTAGCAGCCACAAAGATCGATCATCGTCCAATTGGGCGGGGCGAGATGGGGCAGATCACCACAAAATTGCGGGCATTATTTGATGAAGTTGTCCGCGCGAAACATCCGAAGTATCAGCGCTGGAATGTGGAAGTGGGATGAAATGACAAAGGGCAGTAGAAATAAAATATAAAAAGTTCGTTATTGAATTAATAACGAACTTTTTGTATTACCTCTTACTATATACTTCTTTCTTCTTTCTTCTTTCTTCTTTCTTATTTACTTCATTAACCTTCAACCTAGGGTCTCTTCTTAAATCGTACCAGGGCCAAATTCTCAGAACAATTATTGGATAAATCAATTCCGATTGCATCCGACAATGGCAAACCCGCTTGGTCGAGAAGCTGCAAAGTCAAATCTCCTTTAGAAGTAAGCGGTATGGTTCCTAAAGTGAAATCATAACCTGATTTTCCATAGGCCGGGTTAATACTGCTCACAGTCAACTCATTCTTAGACTTGCCGTCATAAATGCCCACCAGACGAATGGTCATCCTGAGCATATCCGCGTTATTTGCATCCACAACGGTTCCGCCAATCCCCTGCCAATTGCAACCCTTATCTGGATAAATAATCGTGCTGGCAATGTAAGTAATGGTTGCAGAAAATGGCGCTTTGGGCGTGGCGGTAGGTTTGGGCGTATTCGTTGGAGGAAAAAGCGAGAAGAGCGTTGGAGAAGGTTCCAGCGTGAAGGTCGGCAAAAGAGTAGGTGTTTCTGTTACAAAACTTGCAACAGTAGCCGTCCAGGTTGCCTCGAGTTGAATAGGCGTGATCGTGGGTGTGGGAGGCGCGTTCGGGTCAATTAATGAAGCCGGAAAAAGATTTAATGGGGATTGAGGCGAGACAAAGATCACCGCAAAATACACCCCAATACAACAAGTGAAAAAAAGAGTGGCGATACTTAAGATATTCCAAATATCAAGCTTTGACCTTTTTCTGGGCGCAGGGGAATCTTCGTAGTCATATTTACTCATGATGCAACTCCAATATTGCTTCTACCGTTGTAAAAGCAGGTTATTTTTATGGAACCAATATAATATCGCTTGTAGCGCGCTGATCTGCAACCCAATTCTTTAACGCAAATTCCTGCATGGTTAATAAGGCGTCTGGCGTAAGCAGATGGTCAGCTCGCTCCAGGACTTTGAATATATGAAAACCTGCATCCGTTGCGATTACATCGCTATATGCACCAATTTGCAAAGCAAAGACTGCCTCATCCGCTTTTACATCAAGCAGGTAACTACGCGGCACCCAGCCTAACTCACCTAATGTGATCGGGTCATACAATGCGGCTTTCTCATCAAAGTCTGCGCCGGCCTTTAACTCTTCCAAGGTTGAGCGCGCATCCGCCTCATTATAGGTCAAAATCTGGCGCAAGTGGACTTGTTCCATTACAGATGGCACATCCGCAATGATTTTGTCACGCATCCATGCGGCTTCGGCAGAACGCTTCAGCGCGATTTGGAACGAGGCTTGGTCATACCCGTGAGCCGATTGCCATGCAGCCAATGCGTCTGGCCCTCCAATTTGAGTTGCCAACACATCCATTCTGGACTTTAGGTCTGCATTTGTCAAATTGAAATTTGCTTCTCTGGCGGCTTGTGCCAGAAAAAACTGCGCGATCAAATCTTCTAAAACAGTTTTATTCGCTTCTTCATCTGATACAGTGCTACCCAGCGCAGTCTGCGCGGATTTATAGCGCGCCAATTCCGCTTGAAATTCTGCAAGGGTGATGTACTCTCCATTCACAATCGCCACCGAAGGCGGAGGAGTGGCCGTAGGAGGCACGGGTGTTACAGTCGGCAATTGGGGAGTAGGCGTGCCCGGGTTAAAGATTGAAACGCAGGCGCTTAATCCAAATACAAGGGTTAGAATCAATTGTGTCAAAAAAAAACGGGGTTGTGAAAACATTATCAAAATTATACCAACGAAAAACCCCTCTCCCGATTTGGGAGAGGGGCAGGGGTGAGGGTAATTTTAGTAATCCATACCGCCCATGCCGCCAGGAGGCATGGCAGGAGCGCTTTCTTTCGCGGGTACATCGGTGATCAACACATCGGTTGTGAGGATCATCGCGGCAATGGATGCGGCGTTCTCAAGCGCGCCACGAACAACTTTGACTGGGTCAATGACGCCGGCTTTGATCATGTCTACATATTCGCCAGTGAGCACGTTGAAGCCGATGTTCGAGTTCTTCTTCTCAGCGGCGGTACGGCGGACGGTGTCAATGATGACGGAGCCATCCTGACCGGCATTTGAAGCCAGTTTGCGGATCGGGGCTTCGAGCGCTTTCTTGACGATGTTAATGCCGACTTTGATTTCTTCATTCTCGTCTTCGGCATGTGCCTTGGCGAGTTTATCAAGTTTGTTAGCGGCATTGATCAGGGAGATTTCGCCACCAGGGACGATACCTTCTTCGACAGCGGCGCGAGCGGCTGAGAGGGCATCTTCTACGCGGTGTTTCTTCTCTTTCATTTCAGTTTCGGTC
>JANODZ010000377.1:0-2522 GCA_031412935.1 Anaerolineales bacterium | reverse complement strand
CACGCTCAGCGGACCTGAAAAAGTAAGCTCTCCGCTGACGATCAATAATTCTGTTGTATTTAGTGTTGCAGTGATCGTCGGAGAAGTTGTTGACGTGGGAACGAAAGTTGGCGTGAAGGTGAAGGTTGGTGTTGGTGGCGGCGTAATGGTTGCGGTTGACGTAGGGGCCAAGGTTGGGGTATTGGCAGCGGTGTAAACTCCCTGAATACCAAACAATGAATTTGTCTCAAGCGCCGTGGATTGCGGGATGAAGAAAAAGCCGGCAAAAAAAAGGCTCGCTAAAAGCGCGCCGATGCCAAACCCAGTACTGAGATATTTTATATCAGACGGTCGCATAATTATATTTTACCGCTTGTAATCGTTTTTAGATAGTTACATGCCTTCGTTGAATTTAATAAAATGTTGCGATCTCGTTCACCAGCTTTTTGGTAATGATAGGTACCTGAATTTCGTTTGCTGGATATCCCACTACTAGAATCAGAAAGGGTTTTTCATATGCAGGACGATGCAAGATCTCGTTTAGAAATCCCATCGGACTGGGTGTGTGGGTCAATGATACCAATCCGGCGTTGTGGATCGCGGTGATCAGGAATCCGGTTGCAATGCCGACAGATTCGTTGACGTAATAATTTTTGACTCTGCGGCCATCGGGTAGTTCACTGTGGGTCTTTCCGAATATAGCGATCAAATAGGGGGCGATTTCTAAAAAAGGTTTATGCTCGTCTGTTCCAAGCGGCGCAAGCGCATCCAGCCATTCTTGTGGGGCTTTGCGGGAATAGAAATCCTTCTCTTCCTCTTCTGCGGCATTGCGGATCACTTTTTTTACTTTGGGGTCGCTGATGACAACAAAGTGCCAGGGCTGCAGGTTTGCGCCATTGGGTGCGGTGCCAGCCGTCAACAGGCATTTCTCGATAATTTCCCGTGGAACGGATCTGTCTGAGAAATGACGGACAGTGCGCCTGCGTTGCATCTCTTCATAAAATGAAAGCGCGCGCTCTCTCATCTCTTCGGGCGGATATTCTTTATAGGAGGAAAGAGCTTGAAAGTTTGCCATGGATATTACTTCTCCTCGCTTCGAATTGAATGTGATGCGCGCCCCTGAAAAATTTTAAAATTAGAATGGGCGTTTCGATTTTATCATATGGTATTTTTTGAATTATATGTATCAGAGAGTGTTTATTAAGTTCAAGCATCACGGAAAATAAGAGCAATTACCACAGAGAGCACGGAGTCCACAGAGGTTTTTTTAGGGTATTTCTCCGTGATCTTGGTGATCTCTGTGGTAAAGAAGCCTTTAAGAAACAGTCTCTCAGACATTATCGGTAGTAACAAAAATTAATGTTCTATCCGCAGATGACCTGGATTTTCGCCGATTTGCCATTTGAAAATTTCAAATCCGCATAATCTGCCACATTGTGCCCGAATGGGTAAATCTGCGGATTATTTCCGATAATGTCTATTATCTGCGCGCAGATTAGCCGGCTCTCAACGAACTGATCAACATCCCAGTATTTAAATCCTTCAATGCTCCAACCCCGCTTGCAAACATGGTAACTTCAATCTGGCGCTGGGTGAGTTTCATTAGGGTTACCGCTTCTTCTGATGAGATCGCAGCCGCCTTTAGGAAATTTCCCGCCATTCCTCCAAGCGTTGCGCCTAAGGCAATACACTTGGCGATGTCGAGTCCGTCTTTGATGCCTCCGCTGGCGAAGACGATCATCTTAGGTACGGCTTTCTTAACATTTAATATTGATTCCGCAGTTGGGATTCCCCAGCCAACAAAAGTCGCAGCGAGTTGACGGGTAAATTCATCGGGGGCGCGGTGCATCTCAACTTGTGACCAGCTTGTGCCGCCCGCGCCTGCCACATCTATGGCTGACACGCCGCAATCGGATAATATTTTTGCGCTGCGTTCTGAAATTCCCCAGCCGACTTCTTTCGCGATGACGGGCACATTAATTTTTTTGCAAACTTCTTCGATCTTCTTTGCGATGCCGATCCAGTTTGTGTCACCTCCATCCTGCACGGCTTCCTGTACAGGGTTGAGATGCAGGATCAGGGCATCGGCCTCGATCATTTCGACGGCTTTGCGGCATTGGTCCACGCCATAGCCATAATTGAATTGCACAGCGCCGAGGTTGGCGAATAATAAAATATCAGGCGCGACTCTACGGACTTGGAATGTGGAGGCTTGTTCGGGATGTTCAAGCGCGGTGCGTTGTGAGCCGACTCCCATGGCTACTGCGCATTCCTGCGCGGCTTCGGCTAGGCGCAGGTTGATCATCTTTGCTTCAGCGGTGCCGCCGGTCATGGAACTGACCAGGGTGGGCGAATTTAATTTTTTGCCGAACAGGCTGAGGCTTGAGTCGATGTGTTTCAAATCCAGCTCAGGCAGCGCTTCGTGAATAAAGCGATAAGTTTCGAGTCCAGATGTCAACGCAGAGCGGACATCCTCTTCCAGGTTGATTTTAATGTGGTCCGCTTTTCTCTGGTCTATCGGCGCAACTTTTGTCATGGGGGAG
>JANODZ010000376.1:0-12831 GCA_031412935.1 Anaerolineales bacterium | reverse complement strand
TGATTCTATGTGGTGAGGTTTACATAACTATGTCGTTGCGATGAGGACGCTTTTTCCGACAAAGCAATCTCCTAGTAGTTGAGGGTTGCTTCGGGCTAACAACAAGAGCGCCCTCGCAACGACATGAACTTACAATTTCAACTCCAGCTTAAGCGAATCAACCAGCCCGGCTTTTTCATCGTCTTTCAAGAAAGATGCCTGCGCGGCTTTGATGACACTCTGTTTCAGCGTATCAAATGAAACCTTCAAATCTTCACAGACGTGCTGATACTCTTGCGATAAGGTAATTCGCGAAACACTGGGATCATCCGTATTGACAGTTACATTTAAGCCGGCGGCGATCATTTGCGGCAATGGATGTTCCTGAATTGATTTCACAACACCCGATTGAAAATTGCTGGTCACACAAACTTCAAAAGCGGCATCGCGTTCCTTCGCAAGCGCAACAACACTTTCATCTTCGATCACGCGCACCCCATGACCGATTCGTTCCGCGCCGAGGTGCAAGATCGCATCACGTACATTTTCGGCGCCGGCCCACTCGCCGGCGTGGATCGTCACATGCAGACCGGCTTGTTTTGCTTCCTTGAATATTTCATGGAATGGATCGGACTTGAACTCTGCTTCATTCCCTGCCAGGTCAATTCCAAGCATGCCATCCTTAATATGATCTGCGGCCAGCCAGGCCACTTGCTCGGCAAGCTCGGAGCTTTCATGTCTATTTACCGAAGCGATCAGCCCCACTTTGATATTGTTTTTCTGAGCCGCATCCTGCGCACTGGTCAGCACCCAATCCATCACATCATGCAAAGGGAATCCTTCTGCGCGGCTCAATGCCACGGGTGTAAAACGAAGCTCAAGGTAGCGGATATTATCCTTGGCGGCATCCTCCACCGCTTCGCGGGTAACCCGATGAATTACATCCGGGGATTTATAAAAAAGCCGCAGCGTTTTAAATTTATCAAGGAAGTTCGTGAAAGTCATCGGGTCTTTGTCTTGCACCTGCACCAGACCGCTTAAGTTAAACATATTGGCAGGCACCGTCACACCATGTTGACTGGCAATATCCAACATGGTCGTCAGACGCAGAGAACCCTCAAGATGGCGGTGTAACTCCACCTTTGGGAGAGATAGGAATTGATTCAACAGGGCGGTTTCTTTTAACAATTTGCCTCAAAAGGTTAGTGGCGCTTCCTTTTCTTTTTGCCGCCGGGCATACCGCCGGGCATGCTGCCGATCTGCACTTGCGTTTGCGCAGCGCCCGGCATCATCACATCGCTTTCAGAAGTTTCGATCGGCGAAATTTCCACACGCCGCGGTCTTGCAGCGAACGCGCGCCCGATCACCAGGCTGCGCACATCTTCAAGCAATTGCTGAAACATCTCAGAGGCACGGCCTTTATATTGTACCAGCGGGTCACGCTGCGCGTAAGCCTCGAGGCCGATGGAAACCCGCAGCGCCTCAACTTTTGTGAGATATTCAACCCACAATTCACTGAAAGCGCTCAACAATAACTGGCGGTGGACTTCATTGAGGACATATTTCCCGATCGAATCGACCAAAAGCTCGCGGTCTGACTCGCTGATGCTTGACACTGTTTCGTTGAGACGACTCTCCCCGAATGCAATGCGCGCAGCGGGTCCGAAATCGGCATAGCGCGCCGCGTTCTGACTCAAACGCGCGTATTCACTTTGTCCCCACGTGGCGCGCAAAGTCTCTTCTGCGGTCTCAAGATGATTCATCACATCTTCTACGATTTCCTGCGTTTCGCGATTTTCCAATAATTGCGCAGCCAGAAAAATATAAGAGAAGCGCATAAATAATTGCCGCACCTGTTTGTGCGTTTTCTGGTCAAATGAGGCGCGTGTGCCTTGCGAGAGCGTTAATATCAATCGCAGTTTTCCAGCATCGGTTTCAGCGGATTCACGCTGGAGCAAAATATCAATATCGCGCGCGATCTGATTATTCAACCGCTCCCGTTTACGTTCCAGACCCTCGCGCGCGGTCTGCATGACTACATCTGCAAGCTCGTCCCAATCTGAAGGCAGTGGATTCAGCCATGGCAATTGCTCACCCACACGATTCTGAATTGCGCCGATCAGGCGCGTGGCATTCAACAGAGTTAATTGTCCCGCGACCATATCCTGAATATCTTCCTTCACTGAATCAGGGTCCTCGCCTAACGCGCGCGTTATTTCATTAGTAGGTTTCAACGGCAAATGAACAAGCGCGCTGATCTCTTCAAGGACCTTCTGCCCGCGAGGAGCGTCTTCTCTATCTCGCAAGCCTTCAAAAAATGCGTCGATCGAATCATCCCGTTCAGAGGTCTGCATTTCAAAGGCTTCCTGTGTTTTCTCAACCAGGGATTCGATGGCGCGCAGGTTATGTTCGCCTTCGGCTTGAATGGCACGCGAGATAAGATCCAATATACTGCTTCTGGCGGCTTGAGCATTTATCTGATCCAGAATTAATTTGAAACCATAAGATGGATACAGCCCATCCTGCGCTTCAAACGGCGGCTGAACTTGTTCGAGCCATGCGAGTAATTTCCATGGACCTTCTTCATCTGCAAGACCGATCTCGACACGTTTGGTTACCTCGTTTTGAAGCATATCCGCTATATCTTCGCTGAGATCCTCTTTAACGAAAATACGGTCGCGTTGACTATATATCTGCGAGCGTTGTTTGTTTAATACGTCATCATATTCAAGCAAATGCTTGCGCACGTCAAAGTTGGCGCCTTCGACACGGGTCTGTGAGCCTTCAATGATGTTACTGACAAGGCGCACTTCCAATGGAAGCGAATCGTCCACTTTAAGGCGTTCCATCAGCCCGCTGACCTGGTCGCCGCCGAAGAGTCGCATGAGATCATCTTGCAATGAGAGATAAAAGCGCGAAGAACCAGGGTCACCTTGACGGGCGGCGCGTCCGCGCAGCTGGTTGTCAATGCGGCGGGCTTCGTGCCGCTCGGAGCCGATCACGTGTAAACCACCCAATTCTTTGACGCTTTCCATTTCTTCAAAATACTGCAGAAAGAGTTTTACTTCCGCTTCATAAATGCCATGGTTTGAAGGGTCAACTTTCAGCAAAGCCTGGCGGCGTTCTTCGAGCGTCATGTCAAAGGGGTCTGGATACCCTGCTTTTCGTAAAACACGATTCACAGCCGCGATCACTTCCTCTGCAAGGTCGCCGCCGAGTTTAATATCCACACCGCGCCCGGCCATATTCGTGGCAATGGTCACCGCGCCAAATGCGCCGGCGCCGGCGATGATCTGCGATTCTTCGGTATGTTTGCGCGCATTCAATACTTGATGAGGCACACCGCCCTGAATGATCGCTTTCAGGCGGGCAGCGGATTCTTCGGGCAGTCTAAGTTCTTCAAGCAGTGTCTTTAAATTATTTTCTTCTTCAGGATTAATATTTGTCATGCCGTGCGGCTTAATAAAATTCCGCATGCCATCTGGCGTGAGCTTCTCGATCGGTTCGTTGAAAGGCGCAAGTTCCGCGATCAGGCGGCCATCTTCTTCGAGGTTTTTAGCCTGCATATAAGCGCGCCGGACGAGAGTCACTTGCAGTAAACGGCGGACAGGCTCGGGCTTGAGTCGGTTCGAGAGTCTGTCAGATGATTCGACCGAGGTGGTGCCCACCAACATCGGCTTGCCCAGCGCGTGATAGCGGACAATCTCGGTCACGATGGCGCGTATTTTTGCTTCGACCGTACGATAGATCACATCCGGGTAATCTTTCCTGCGATAAAAAATTTTACCCTCAGCCCCAGCTCCGCTCCCATTGGGCGAGGCGGGTTCTTTGGTTGTGTAATAGGAATATTGATAGCCATCCTCATCCTTATCTTTATGCTCAACCAAAGTTGCATCGGCACGCAGGGATTGGTATTCAAGGTTTGTGGGGACAGGCGCAACTTCAATTTTATAGATCTTGCTGAATTCCTCGGCTTCTGTTAAAGCAGTGCCGGTCATACCCGCCAATTTTTTATACATGCGGAAATAATTTTGGAGCGTGACCGTGGCGTACGTCACATTCTCCGGCTCGACCTTCACGCCTTCCTTGGCCTCCACCGCCTGATGCAGACCATCGCTCCATCTGCGGCCCGGCATTTGGCGCCCCGTGAATTCATCCACGATGACAACTTTGCCGCCCTGCACAAGGTATTCCTTGTTGCGTTGAAAAAGATACTGCGCGCGCAAGGATTGTTCGAGGAAACCCGTTAGGCGGGCCTGCTCGGGAGTGAGATCCTCGGGCCGATCGGGATCAAGAAGCGGCTGGCCCAATAAAGCTTCAACGTGGCTGATACCGATTTCCGTCATGGAAACGTTGCGATTCTTTTCATCCACTTCGCAATCTTCGGGTCGCAGCTGTTTGACGACCTGAGCCATGACCGTATACGTTTCAAGGTCACCCGAAGAGGGACCGGAAATAATGAGCGGCGTACGCGCTTCATCAATTAATACGTTATCCACTTCGTCGACGATGGCGAAATAATGGCCGCGCTGCACACGATCGCTTAATCGCATGGCCATGTTATCGCGCAGATAATCAAAACCAAATTCTGAGTTCGTGCCGTAGGTCAGGTCAGCGCTATAGGCTTCAACACGTTCCACTAAACGCAGGTGGCGTTGATCTTCATGCGGCGACTCTTTTTCAAAGTCAACCAGGAAGGCTTTCTTGCCATTCTCAGTGGCCGCAGCCATTTGCAGAACGCCCACACTCAACCCAAGCATGTGGAAAATAGGCGCCATCCAGCGCGCATCACGCCGCGCCAGATAATCATTAACCGTGATCAGATGAATACCGCGCCCAGTGAGTGCGTTGAGATAAATAGGCAGCGTCGCCACAAGTGTCTTGCCTTCACCCGTCTTCATTTCTGCGATGGAACCGCGGTGCAGGATCGCGCCGCCGATGATCTGCACATCATAATGACGCAGGCCGATCGTGCGCTTGGATGCTTCACGCACAACAGCGAAGGCTTCGGGCATTAATTCATCCAACGCGTCCTGCAGGAATCTGGCTTGTTCTTTTTCTTCAAGCTCGTCCACATCCCGCCCGTCCTTCACCGCGGCTGGCGCGGGGTTTAATACTTGCAAGCGCGCTTTGAATTCATCGGTCTTGGCGCGTAAAGCCTCGTCACTTAACATTTCAAACTGCGACTCTAGCGCATTGACCTGCACCGCCAGGTCGCCAAATTCTGCAACAGTTTTTTTGGTGGGGTCGCCACTAAATAATTTTACAAAGTTTTTTAACATAAATTCCCTTTCACGGAAAGGGATTATAGCATGGGAGGTTGGATGGGGAATTGGAATTTTGTTAATATTTAATGGTACTCTATCCGTATTGATAACCTGACTTTACACGCGGCTCACTCGCCACGCGCGCTGAGTACGATAAGGCCGATATTGTAGTAAGATAGGCAAATGAGCGATTTATCCGTGCCTCCAACCATCGCAAGGATCGCGCCTGATGGCAACCTCACCCCGCGTCAAAAGCGGCGCTTTATGATTGATATGGTCTTAAGACGGGTAAAACCTGGCACTGGAAGCAGTCACGATTTTATGCGGAGGAGAACGGCAATGAATCCATGGCCCGACTTGCGTCCTATTTTAAAAGGAATTGATTGGGCGGTTATCGGCGGCGTCGCCACCCGCGCCTATATGCCTGAACGCATGACAAAAGATTTGGATATTCTCGTACACAAAAATGATGGCGAGGCTGTCGTAAAAAAACTGAAAGAGGCAGAATATCAAATCGTTTCGCATTTAGCGATTCCAGGTTATTTATTGACTTCCCCCGAAGGCGTGGAAGTAGATGTTATTTTTGGCTCTTACACATGGCTCAAAGAAGCATTGAGCCATCCTGGACACGATCTTGCTGGATATCCTGTAATTGAATTACCCTATCTCATCCTTTTGAAATTGACGGCGCAGCGGGCGCAGGATTGGGCGGATGTTTCGCGCATGCTGGGTTGGGCTTCGGACCTCGAATTGGATGCGGTGCGCGCTGTAGTTGCCCGTTACACCCCGGACGATTTGGAAGATTTGGAATCATTGATTTACATAGGGAAGAAAGAGCAGGAAATTCCACCCGATCTGGGGAATGGGTAGCAAATTATTGAAATGTTTCCTGCACTGCCAGATCGCCAAATTCTGCAACGGTCTTCTTGGTGGGGGTCGCCACTAAATAATCCCGGCAGCGGCAAGGTTTTTTAGCATAAATTCCCTTTCACGGAAGGGGATGATAGCATGGGAGGTTGGATGGGGAATTGGAATTTTGTTAATATTTTTACCTTTGATTAACTACAAGCTTCATCTAATGAATAACGGAGCGCGCCCATTTTGATTACTATCATCGCCACGACGGAATCAATGCAAGCCGGGTTTTCATATCATCCATTATGTGTATAATCCTGCAATGCCTAAAAAATTATTTTTCCTTGCAATTCTTGTTGTCATCATCACAGCGGGAGTATATTTATATGTTAACTTTCGACGAAGTTCCGTCCGCACCGCGCAGGTCTTTGACTGGTTCCGCGATACAAGTTCAAGACCTGAATTGATGATGTCTGGCGGGACGAGCTGCGGCGAGGCTCCATTCATTTTCCCCACGAACGGCTTGATCGGATTTATTTGGGACGATTCATTCCGCCCCGGCCGCCGCCACCAGGGAATAGACATTTTCGCAGGGACGGAGATCGGCGTCACGCCGGTCAGCGCGGCGTATGCGGGTTTTCTAACACGCAAAACAGACTGGAAATCTTCAGTTATTATGCGCGTGGCGGATGATCCGCTTCAACCTGGGCGGCAGATCTGGGTTTACTACACTCATATGGCAGATGCACAGGGTAATTCATTTATTGCGTCTGAATTCCCCGCCGGCACAACAGAAGTATTTGTAGAAGCTGGGACATTCCTCGGCTATCAGGGAGATTATTCCGGTGACCCGCACAATCCCGTTGGCGTGCATTTGCATGTGTCGATTGTAAAAGATGACGGTTTCGGGAATTTCAAGAACGAGCTTGAGATCGAAAACACATATGACCCCTCGCCCTATTTTGGCCTGCCTTTAAATGCGAATGTAAACAGGGATGTAATTCCGGTGTGTGAGTGAGGCGGCGGGTTGAAAGCCAAGGGGCGATCCTGAACATCGTCGCAGGAGCAGGCCGCGGCGCAGACAGAGGCGCTTATTTATCCAGCATGGCCGGGCTGGCGGCGTTATCCGATCAAGCTGACCTGGAATTAAGTCCGCATGGGATTCGAGTGGCTGCAATTGAAAACTAGGAGAAAGATGTAATGTCAACGCTGGAAGCGTGGAGGCGAAATGAAGGAACTGCTTGAGTATCGTGTTAAGCTGATTGCAAGATTGAGTGAAAGCGCGCAGGAATTCCGTACTGCTTGCGAAGCTCTCAAAGACCCTTATACAAAAGTAGAAGGTGAATGGACGCTGCATCAAATTGCATCTCATACGCGCGATGTGGAGAAATTAATATATGGCGCGCGCGTTCGTCAAACATTGAATGAAGATAAGCCCCAATTTAAAAGTTTTGATGCTGAACATTGGATGCTTACCCATTACAACAAAGAAGAATCGCTCACGAAAATTTTGGATGAGCTTTCCTCAAACGTGGGTGACTTATGCAAGACCCTGCGCGATCTGCCTCCCGAGGCGTGGTCACGCGAAAGCCGGCACGAAACCCTGGGCGGCGAATTGACCCTGCAACTATGGGTGGAACGCAGCCTTGCTCATATTGAAGAACATTTGCAGATAGTGAAAGCGGCATAATACAAGGTAAAATTACGCAATGAAAAAGCAAAGAATACTCCTTGTGGACGATCACGAAGTTGTGCGGCTCGGTTTGAAGTCACTGCTTGAACGCCATCCTCTGTTTGAGGTGGTTGGGGAAGCCGGCTCGGCGCGTGAAGCGCTGGAGAAGGTGGCATCGCTGAAGCCCGATGTTGTGGTAATGGATATTCGCCTGCCGGGCACATCCGGCATTGATGCTTGTGAACAGATCGTGACTCAGTTCCCGAACACAAAGGTGCTCATGCTGACTTCATATGCCGAGGATGAAATGCTGTTCTCTGCCATTCGTGCGGGTGCTTCGGGCTATGTCCTCAAGCAAATTGGAAGCGAAGACCTGATCAAGGCGATCGAATCCGTTGGGCGCGGTGAAGCCCTGCTCGATCCTGCTGTAACACAGCGGGTATTTCAGGAAGTACGGCGCGCGGTGAAAGAAGGCGAAGCTTCGGCTTTTGCGCATTTAAGTCAACAGGAAAAGCACGTGCTTTTGCTGGTTTCCGAAGGGAAAACCAACCGCGAGATCGCCAAGAATTTATTCCTGGGTGAAGGCACAGTGCGCAATTATGTTTCAAGTATTCTTGCGAAGTTAAGCGTAAACAACCGCGCGGAAGCGGCGGCCTACGCGGTGCAGCATAGCTTGAGAGAATATATAACACCGTAATTTTTACATCCAATCACGGAGTCGCTTAATCACAGAGAATTCAAACTAAGAGACTGTTTCTTAAAGGCCTTTTTACCACAGAGATCACAAAGATCACGGAGAAAAACCTTTTAAACCTCTGTGGACTCCGTGTTCTCTGTGGTTAATGCTCTTGCCTCGTACAATATTCGGACTTAAGAAACACTCTCCTGGGGAAAGCGTGTCTATGTTTTTTAGACATTATCGGTAATAGCAAAAACAATTGTTTTATCCGCAGACACTTGCACCTTGTGCCAGTGCAGGTGTTAAATGGATTTTCGCCGATTTGCCTTTTGAAAATTTCAAATCTGCCAAATCTGTGGATTATTCGCAATAATGTTTTTTATTTAAGAGAAAACATGTTCCCATTCACAAAGCTAACTGATGGCCTCGTCACCCTGCGTCCTTTTGAATTTGGGGAAGAGAATACTTTACACAGCGCTGTGCGCGAATCATTACATGAACTCGAACCCTGGATGTCGTGGGCAGATGAAAAATATTCCGCTGAAAGCGCGGGCAACTTCATCACGCTTACGCGCGCGCATTGGTCAAGCGGCGCAATGTATGCCTTTGCGATTGCCGATGCGCAAACGGGAGAATTTCTGGGCGGGTGTAGTTTGAGTCATATTCACCCCGTATATTATTTTTGCAATCTTGGCTATTGGGTGCGCACATCCCGCCGCGGAGAGGGCATCGCCGGACGCGCGGCAAATCTCGCCGCGCGCTTCGCGTTTGAAAAAGTTAATCTGATCCGCGCGGAAATCGTCGTTTCAGTTGGCAATGAACCAAGTAAAAGAGTTGCAGAAAAAATCGGCGCGCACGCTGAGGGGATTTTGCTCAACCGCATGGTGGTAGGCAGGGATATTTACCACGCGCATATGTTCTCGCTTCTTCCATCTGACTTTGGGTTGGTTGCGCGACTATGAGCAGGAGCGGCGGCGAAAGCGGCGAAGGACTCAAGACGGCAGGCAGAGCGGTACTCCGCCCGTTGTCCTTTCCTCTGTCAGCTCCGCATAATTAATCTTATAATGACCCGCATGACCCAATCAACTTCACCCCTGCTGTTCCTCGGCAAAGCGGATGACCCCGATTGCGGGCGCGCGCTCGAATATTGTCAAACACATTTTTCGCATGTGACTTATTGTCTCGGCAAATGGGGTGACCCTCTGCCTGAGAACATCCGTCAATGGGCAGGGGATTACATCATCTCGTATCTTTCGCGTTGGGTGATCTCTGATGAATTATTACAGCGTGCAAAGAAAGCCGCCATCAACTTTCACCCTGCATCACCAGAATACCCCGGCATTGGCTGTAATAACTTCGCCTTATATGAAGATGCCAGGGAATACGGCGTGACCTGTCATCACATGACGAGCAAAGTGGACACGGGCAGGATCATCGCTGTCAAACGTTTCCCTGTCCACCCTGAAGATGGCGTGGAGGAAATCCTAAAGAGCACGTACAAAAATCAAATGGAATTATTTTTTGAGATCGTGCAGATCATGGCCGGCGGAAAAGAATTGCCTGTTTCAGAAGAAAAGTGGACGCGTCCGCCATTCTCACGTAAACAATTTGAAGAGTTGTTCAGAATCACCGCAGACATGAGCAGGGATGAAGTGAAAAGAAGAATCCGCGCTGTCAGCTACAAACAATGGCATCCGTATGTGGAAATTCATGGTTACAGGTTTGAATACAAAGTGAAGAAGTGAGGTAAATAGTGAAAGGTAAATGGTAAAAAGAGCACGGATAAATACCTACGCTCTTACTTCTTACTTCTTACTATTTTTCCTTTTCCCCACTGACCTTCATCCATGCCTTCTTCATATTCAACGCATCCTCTTCCATGATGGGGCTTTCACACAGGATGCGGCCCGCACAGTCAAACTTATCTAAAGCTTTGAATAAGGCTTTCATATCCAGATCTGCATCGGCGAGGGAAAGATGATTCTTTTCGCCTTTCGGTCCATACTCAATACCGGAGAGGTGGATATGCAATCGTTTCAAGGCTTTTTCGCCAAGCTCTTTGCCATAAAACTCCAAAAGTTTTGACCATTCATCATAAGTGTTCATCGTACCGTCGCCGGGGCGGGCGTGTAAGTGGGCGAAGTCCAGACACGGCTGTACCATATCCATGGCTTTGCTCATGGCAACTGCATCTTCAAACGAACCCAGCATGGCAGATTTGCCCATGGTCTCCGGGCGGATGGTGACTTTATCGCCGTTCTTCTTTAGTTCATCCACACAGCCTTGCAGGCGCGGAATGGCAATTTTCAACACTTCAAGCGGGTCATTTAAAAAATATGAACCGGGGTGAAAAATAATATCTGTTGCGCCTGCCAGGCAGCCATAATGTGCCGCGTCCATGAGACGTTTGCGAGATTTCGGCCATTCATCAGCGTCTGCATTTAAATTTATATAATAGGGCGCATGCACACTTAATGCAACTCCATGCGCTTCGCCGGCTGCTTTGATCAACGCACAGGTTGCCTCGGTCACACGCACTGCTTGCACCCAGCCAAGCTCCAAGGTATCCAACCCTATGGATTTGCTAAATTCAATTGAACCCACAGAACCGCCCGGTTTCTTGGGCGTGCCTGTGGGAGAGCCGACTGTGCCGAATTTGAAAGATAAGGTCATGGAAAACTCCGGGTAATAGGGATTAGAGAGTGTTTCTTAAGTCCAGACATCACGCAAAACAAGAGCATGTACCACAGAGAACACGGAGTCCACAGAGCTTTTTTAAAGGTTTTTCTCCGTGATCTTTGTGATCTCTGTGGTAAAAAAGCCTTTAAGAAACAATCTCTTAGGGATTAGGGATTAGGAAAATCAGTTTCGCCCATAATGGCGGGCCGAGGATTAATAAACCAATTAAGATTGCGGATAGCGCGGCGACCGACACGGCGGCGGCGCCTACATCCTTGCCAATTTTTGCAAGCGGATGTTTATCCGGGCTGGCGAGATCCACGACTGCTTCAATGGCTGTGTTCATAAATTCCGCGGCGAACACCATTCCGCTGGTTAAGATGAGCACCGCCCAATCACGCGGCGGCAGGCGAAGCCACAATGCCAGAATAAAAACCATTAACGCAATGCCGCTATGTATCCACACATTTTTCTGAGTACGCAGAACATGAAACCAGCCCTGAAACGCATATCGAAAAGAATCGACTCGCGCAGAAAAAAAAGACTTCACTCTGTGTCCTGTATTTTGACGTAAGACAAACCGAGCTGTGACATAACCTGATCCTGCGCCTGCCACATGCGGGCTTTTTCCTGCGCCTCAGCATGGTCGTGACCCAGCAAATGTAATGTCCCATGTACAACCAGTAACTGCACCTCAGCTTCCACAGGATGACCCGCGGCTTGCGCCTGTTGCATTGCGCGTGGGATCGAGATCAGAATATCCCCCAGATAAGGCGCACCAGTTTCAGGGTCAGTTTCAGAAGCGGGGAAGGAGAGCACATCGGTAGGCGCGTCCACGCCGAGGTATTCGCGATTCAGTTCTTGCAATTGCGCATCATTTGTCAGGACGATGGTGATGTCTGCGTCAGTGGGCGCTGATTCGAGGCCCGCACTGAGCCAGGCCGAAGTGTCGAGAGTCAGGCGGGCTGCTCTTTCAAGCAGAACCGACTCTAAAAAATCCTGTTGGTTATCGATATTGATCATTATTGTTTTCGGGGGGCGGGAATGGTTGAATCCTGGTCAGCGACGGCTGCGTTGGGGTATTGAATCCGCGGGTGATATGTGCCGCGCAACGTGGCGGCAAATGATTCGGTAATCAGATTCAGGTCCCGCAGCGTAAGCAGCGTATCATCCAGTTGATTAAATCTTTGCACCGTATCGATCACACTACGCACAAGCGCGCGCAGGTCATCATCTGTAGTAGGGCGTTCGGCGCGCGCGCGGGCTTCGGTGGCATCCGCCAGCATCAGGATGGCCGCTTCACGCGAGGTAGGGCGCGGACCGGGGTAGCGGAATTTTTCGATGTCCACCTGGGTTACATCGCCATTTGCCGCTTCCATGGCCTGGTTATATTGATAACGCGTGATCAGCGTGCCATGGTGTTCAAGAATGAAATCTTGCAGGCGGCCGGGCAGGCGGTATTTTTTTGCCAGCTTTATCCCATCGGTGATATGACGAATAATGATGGTGGATGATTCTTCGGGGGAGATATCGTGGTGTTTATTGACATCTCCTGGAATTTGATTCTCTATAAAAAAAGTCGGGTTGAGCGCTTTGCCAATATCATGAAACTGCGCCCCGACTCGCGTAAGCAATGGATCCGCGCCGATTTTTTCTGCAGCTTGTTCTGCAAGGTTGGCAACCTGCAAACTATGCTGATA
>JANODZ010000375.1:0-5106 GCA_031412935.1 Anaerolineales bacterium | reverse complement strand
AGAAACGACATGAATGACAAGGCAAATCAATTCACGCTTGCCCATCCGAACATGTGGGCGGAGGTTGAATTCCTTGGTGTGTGGGATACGGTTCCGGCTTTGGGGTTTGTTCCGCTGGCAAGTTTGAGTTTGGCGATAAACTATCTGCCGGGCTGGAAGCATAGTTTTCACGATTTCACCCTGCATCGCAGTGTAAAGAATGCCTACCAGGCATTGTCAATTGACGACGATCGCGTATGGTTTCATCCGACAATTTGGAATCAATATGGCGACGAAAACAAACAGAAGATCAAACAGGTCTGGTTTAGCGGGTCTCACACCGATGTCGGGGGTGGTTATAGAGAGGCAGGCTTATCTGATATTGCTTTGGAATGGCTGATCCAGTGTGCAAAGTCGCATGGGCTGCGTCTATATTTTGGATCGAAAAAATATTGGAATTTTTGCATTGCTCCGGATGAAACTGATATTTTTCATCCACCCCGGGCGGGAGCGGGCAGGTTTTTTAAAGCGGGTTCGCGAGATAAGGTCTGGGATAAAAAAGCGGTCGATACCTTTGGCCCGCCCGTACTGCATGAGAGTGTTATCGAACGCGCCAGGCAAGATCCAAATTACCGCCCGTGGATATTGACAAACTATGGAGAGTACCCAGATCCGCAGAAATGGCTTAATGAAAACCGGGATACCTATCTGCATGCCAAGTACGATGCCGAGCTTAATAAGCGGTATCAGGAATGGTGTACAGATAGATGGAATTCTGGAGAACAGAACTTGCCTGATATTGAAGTGTGGCTGGTTGTATATCCATTTCCGTATGAGCATTGGTTATTGGAAAACCGGGCCGAAGAGCAGAATTGGCTGGAGAAAAATGATGCGGCAGTGATAGAGTTTGAAGGCAGGAAATTTCTTGTGAAGCGCACCGAAAAATCCACCTTTCGCGATTATGATAAAGAAACATTTCATGAAAAATTAGACGAGGCATATTACGACCAGCGTGCGAACGATAATTTATGGCGAAGAGCGATGAACGATTATCGATTCGAATATGATCAAAAACGCTGGAATAAATCGAAAGATAGTTTGGATAAGAAGTGAGCCTGATCAATTCTTGAGCAGTATTTGCAGGCTGTTCATATTTTCGCTACGCTGGTAATTTATCCCATTCTTTTTGAGCGTATTCAAACCCGTGTTTCAGGGCTTCATAGTTTTTCGGCAACAAATGCTTATGCCGCGCAGGTAAATGACCTTCAAGCGCTTTCTCGAGATCCTTTAGTGATAATTCGGGTAGTGCGCTCAGCAATGCGCCGACCGCCACCATGTTGATTAACTTCTTGTCTCCGATTTCCTCGGCGATCTCATTGCATGGGACAAAGATCACATGCACATCCTCCCGCTTCGCCGCATGATCCACCATCGACTGATTGACGATCAAGGTTCCGCCGGATTGCAGTATAGGTTCATATTTGTCAAACGAGGGCAGGTTTAACGCAACGACCAGCGGCGGATTCTTAACCAGTGGCGAGCCGATCTCATGGTCAGCAATGACCACAGTACAGTTCGCCGTACCGCCGCGCATTTCAGGGCCATACGATGGAATCCACGTTACTTCCTTACCAGAATCCATGGCTGCATAAGCCAACACCTGGCCCGCAAACAATACACCCTGTCCGCCAAACCCTGAGATGATGATTTCTTTTTGCATTTTATCTCCGTGAAAAAATCTTTAAAAACAAAGGACACAAAGGTTTTATTCATCCTTCATCCTTCACAATTCACAATTCATACTTTTACTTGTTTAATCGCATCACAGATCTTAAAGTCACCTAATGGATATGCGGGCAGCATATGTTCTTCCACAAACTTCAACGAGTTGACGGGGGTTAAGCCCCAGTTGGTTGGGCAGGTGGAAAGCAGCTCGACCATCGCGAAGCCAAGTCCGCGTGCCTGGGTTTCAAAGGCCATGCGGATCGCTTTCTTGGCCATGCGAATATTCTTCGGGTCATGCAGCGAGCGGCGCACACAATAACCAACGCCCTCCAATGTTGACAGCAGTTCAGATACCTTGATCGGGTAGCCCTGTGTCTCCACGTCACGTCCATTCTGTGACGATGTGGTTTTCATGCCAGGCAGGGTTGTCGGCGCCATTTGTCCGCCAGTCATACCGAAGTTGGCGTTGTTGATAAAGATCACAGTAATATTCTCACCGCGCGCGGCGGCGTGTACAATTTCACCCATGCCGATCGAAGCCAGATCGCCGTCACCTTGATAAGTGAACACGATTCGATCAGGCATAACACGCTTTATACCGCTTGCCATTGCAGGCGCGCGTCCGTGCGGAGCTTCAACAAAATCCGTATCGAAATAATTATATGCAAACACCGCACAGCCCACAGGCGCAACACCAATGGTTCTGTCAAGCAGACCCATCTCTTCCAACACTTCCGCCACCAGGCGGTGAGCCACCCCATGTGTACAACCCGGGCAGTAATGAGTGGGCATATCTGTAAAGCCTTCGGGTCTTTCGTAAACTAAATTTTCAGTTGCCATACTTTCCTCTTAATTCCCTCTCCCGTTTGGGAGAGGGCTAGGGTGAGGGCTACACCAGCGTCATTCTCTCAAGCCACGCATCGCGCGGATGTATATCCGCGACCAACTTAATCTTTGTCATGCGATGGATCTCCTTCAAGATCTCATCCGGGAACGGAACCACTCCACCCATGCGCCCATAGAATTCGACGGGCACACGTCCCTTGACTGCCAGGCGGACATCTTCCAGCATTTGACCTGAATTCATCTCTGTGACCAGGAACGCATCCACCCGCCCTGCAAGCTGCTCAATCACCTCAGACGGAAACGGGCTGACAGTGATCGGTCTTAACAAACCCACCTTGATCCCTTCAGCGCGCGCTTCTCGAACAGCAGATAATGCCACGCGTCCCGCGCTGCCAAAACCGATGATCACGATTTCCGCATCATCCAGAAAATATTCCTTGTAACGAACTTCATTTGCCTGAATGGTTTTCCAGCGATTTAACAGCCGCAGATTCATTTTCTCTTCTGCAAGCGGATCAAGATAAATGGAAGTCAAAATTCGGCGCTCACGTTTGCCCATCTTGCCGTCGGTTGCCCAATTCCAATTCGCGCGCTGGATCGGTTTCATCTCAGGTTGCTGCGCCGGCTCCATCATTTGGCCCACACAACCGTCGAGGATGAGCATGCAAATTGCGCGGTACTTCTCTGCCAGGTCAAAGGAAAGAACCGTTAAGTCAATCGCCTCCTGTACAGAGGCCGGCGCTAACACGATCGGTTGATAATCGCCATGTCCGCCGCCGTGAACCGCCTGGTTATAGTCGCCTTGTGCGGGTGCAATATTGCCGAGGCCGGGTCCGCCGCGCATCACGTTGACCAATACTGCGGGCACTTCGGTTCCAGCGATATAAGAAATACCTTCCATCATTAAACTCATGCCAGGGCTGGAAGAGGATGACATCACGCGTACCCCCGTGCATGCAGCGCCATAAACCATATTAATTGCGCCGAGTTCAGATTCCGCCTGTACAAATGTTCGTCCAAGTTCAGGCATGCGCCGTGAAAGGTATTCCAAAACTTCCGTTTGAGGGGTTATGGGATATCCGAAGTATGCTTCAAGCCCCGCGCGGACGGCTGCTTCAGCAATCGCTTCATTCCCTTTCCATAATTCTTTTGGCATTTTATCTCCGTGAAAAAATCTTTAAACACAAAGGACACGAAGTACACGAAGGATTTCTTTTATCTTTCTTAATCCTTTTGTTTTAATTTGTAATGGACGCGGTAGTTTTTATGGTTTCGCGAAAAACTGTGATCGCCGCATCCGGACAGACCAGCGCACAAATAGCACACCCCGTGCAACCGTCTTTGAACGTGTGCGCGGGGTGGTAGCCCTTGGGGGTCAGGTGTGACATATTAAGCTCCATCACACTTTGCGGGCAGGCGCTTAGACATAACTCACAGCCTTTACAATAAGTATCGCTAACTTCGATCCAGCCTTTGACAGCCATTGCAGCTCCTTAATGGATATGAGAAGTCAGATGTTATTTAGCGGGATTATCGCCACCTTTATTATGTCGTTTTCAGATAAATAAGAGAAGTGTCATGCGTCACATCGTAAGGGTATAAACATCATCATTATTTAGGGAGGAGCGAGTTCATTTCAAAGACAGGCCCATCTTTACAAATCATTTTCCATTCATTTTTAAGGATCAACGCGCACACGCCGCATTCTGCAAGTGTGCCGCATGGCATTTGGGTGCGGATTAAAACCTGCGCATCACGCGGCCGCCTGGCTTGCTCTTTGCCCCCAAGCATTTCTCTGAGCTGATTCAGATTCTCACGCCCCACATCGAACGCGGCATAATCTGCCCATTGATAAATATCCATCAATGCCTGGAGCGGCTGCACCTCCACGGCTTCCGGGAGTTCATCCGTAACTGAATTACAGACTAATACTATTTCTGCATCCTGCCTGAGCGCGATGGAGATTAACCCGTGCAGGCGCGCCGGCGAATCATCGAATGCGATCAATGCTATTTTGCGCGCAAATGCCGGGATTGAAAAACCATGCCCGAGCGGACCGCGTAGATTAAGGCGCGTGCCCGGCTGCCAGGATGATTCCAACAGCGGCGCGCAGCGGAATCCATTCGGCGCTGAGTCGCTGAAGAAAACAGGAACCGCTAGCGGTGAGTCCGATCCGCGTGCGTGGGCGAGCAGGTATTGTCCGGGCGCGGGAATCAATCCGGGCGGGCAATCAATCCGCGCGCTGGAATTCAAATAAATTTCGTGCAGTTGACCTTGACCGATTTTCATTTGAGAAATATTAACACGCTTCAATGAGGTGGGCAAGAGAGTTATAATCAGGAAAATTATGTTTCGGAGGAAACTATGAATATTTCGACTTTACTACAGGGGCTTGCGTCAATTGCGTGGATGGGGTTCATTGGCGCGTTGGCGATGATCTTCGTACGTGCCAGCCGGAATCAACCTGCAAAAGGATTTAGCACGCTGGTGGTTGTGCTGCTCGTTGTGGCGCTTTTATTAACCTCGGTCGGCGCAGGACTGGTATTCCTGCAGGCC
>JANODZ010000374.1:0-1783 GCA_031412935.1 Anaerolineales bacterium | reverse complement strand
TGACGAATCATCAACTCGTCAATGCCGGGCGCGATGTCTTCGGCAAGTTCACCTTTCATCATCATCGGCATGCCGCAAGCCACTTCAATAGTCTCGTACGCGCGAACCATTTCGGCTTTGGCTTCTTCGAAAGTTTTGCCTGCTTCGTTGGTGATATATCTTGCGATCTCATCTGCGTTTTCACGCATCAGATTGCGCAGCTTAAATAAGTATTGCACGCGATCATTGACGGGCGTTTTGCGCCATGAAATAAATGCTTCACTCGCCGCTTTCGCCGCCGCTTCCACATCCGCTTTGCCGCCGAGCGGCGTACGCGCTATCACCTCTCCCGTGGCGGGGTTAATCACATCAAAATAATCTTTGACGCTTGGTTTGACCCATTCACCGTTTATGTAGTTTAAGATTTCCATGCTTTCTCCAAAAAAGAGTTGAAGGTTCAAGGTTGAAAGTTCAAGGTTTACCTTCAACCTGTAACTTGCACCCTTAAACCGCTTGTTTGTCTATCAACTCCGCCAGCCCCTCGTCAATTAACTTCAAGCCTTCATCGATTTGTTCTTTCGTAACGATCAACGGCGGCACAATGAAGAGGATATTCTTGAAATTAAAAACGTACACGCCATTGGAAATTAGAAAATTCTTGAGGGCGGTCAAATCCATGGGTTCTTTGGTTTCGCGATTCTTCACCAGCTCCAGCGCCGTGAACATTCCGATATAACGCACGTCACCGATCGAGACATGTCTCTTCTTTAAATCTTCAAGCTGTTCCCCGAGGTATTTCCCAACCATTTTTACGTTTTCGAAAATTTTCTCTTCTTCGTAAACTTGAATGGTAGCCAGCGCGGTGGCGCAAGCCAAAGCGTGACCGCTATACGTCAGACCCGCAGAAAGCATATGGCTGTCAAAGTATTTTGCAATATGTTCACGTACGATCACTGCGCCCAAGGGCACATACCCTGAGGTGATACCTTTTGCGGTTGTGATAATGTCCGGGACAACGTTCCAGTTGTCCACTGCGAACCACTCGCCTGTTCGTCCCCAACCTGACATGACCTCATCTGAGATCAGTAGAATTCCATATTTGTCACAGATCTCACGCATGCGCGGCCAATATTCATCAGGCGGGATAATAACTCCATTCGTGCCAGTTACCCCTTCAAGAATAATCGCGGCGATCTGGTCTGGACCTTCATGCTGGATCACCTCTTCAACATGGCTGATGCACTCTCGATGGCATGTATCCTTTGTCCAACCAAATGGACAGCGGTAGCAATATGGGTCAAGAAAGTGGACGACACCCGAAATGGCAGGCTCCGCAGGCAAACGGCGATAATCTCCAGTCAATGCAATCGCTCCATGTGTTGCCCCATGATACGAACGATAACGAGCCAATATTTTATGCCTGCCAGTGTATTGGCGCGCGATCTTAATCGCATTTTCATTCGCTTCTGCACCTCCCAAGGTAAAAAAGGTTTTCTTCAAATCACCAGGCGTGATCTCAGCAAGTTTTTTTCCCAACAAGCCGCGCGGCTCCGTGGCCATGCCTGGCGCTACAAAAGCCAAAATTGCGGCTTGATCTTGAATGGCCTTTACCACTTTAGGATTTTGATGTCCAATATTTTCATTTACCAACTGGGATGCGAAGTCAAGATAACGCTTTCCATCCGCATCCCAAAAATAAACACCATCAGCCCTGATGACGGGGATCGGATTCACCTGTCCCTGATTTGACCAGGAGAAAAAAGTGTATTCCTTATTGAGGTCGACGATTTCTTTGGATGTGAGT
>JANODZ010000373.1:0-4640 GCA_031412935.1 Anaerolineales bacterium | reverse complement strand
CGGAACGTCTTCTGCTGGAGTTGATTCAGCGGCAACGTCCGAAACTAGTGCTGGTTCGGTGCCGACTTTGTTTTCCTGCAATATGCCCGGTCTGCCAATACACAGCCGGCAAAATCTGGCGCGGCGCATTATACGGTTCGTCAATACCATCCACAGAAAGCAAGGGTTTCAATGGTTTGCCTTCGCCATTGAAACGCCACATTTTATATGGATTCTGTGCGGCAGGCACAACACCACGCACGCAATCTGCATCTAAATGCTCCATCAAAATACGAATGGAATCATCCAACAGGGTGCGCGGGCGGATCGGCGAAGTGGGCCGCAGTTGTAAAACGATTTCAGGATGATAGGCTTCTTTATCTTCAAGCCATTTGAGTGCATGTTCAAAAACCGGCAAATCGGTCGTTTTGTCCTGTGCAAATTCAGCAGGCCTCATGAAGGGAGTCTCTGCGCCCCATGCGCGAGCAACTTCGGCGATCGCTTCATCATCTGTCGAGACAATAATACGCGTGACCCATTTCGATTGTTTTGCGGCGGCGATACTCCACGCGATCAGTGGATACCCTGAAAACAATCGGATATTTTTGCGCGGGATTCCTTTTGAGCCGCCACGTGCGGGGATTAATGCAAGTATGTCAGTCATCAGTTACCAGTCTTCGGTTATCAGTAATTGGTAAATGGGAATTATTATTCACCAATTAACCGCCTTACCACGCTGTCCATCCCCCATCCACTACAACATTATTTCCGGTCATATAAGAGGAGGCATCTGAAGCAAGGAATAATAAAGCGCCATTCATTTCATCTTTTTTTGCCATGCGGCCCATTATAGTCTTTGCTGAATAATTTTTAACAAAATATTCCTCGTGATTATTATATACGCCGCCAGGGGTAAGCGCATTGACGCGGATCTCTGTCTCGGCATAATAGGCGGCAAGATATTTGGTAAATCCCATTACACCTGCTTTGGTGGTGGTGTAATACACGGGTTTGTAAGCTACACGCCTGCCGTCTTTGATATAGAGTCTTTGATCTGGACCATTCAATCCATAAGTGGAACAAATATTGATGATACTGCCTTTTTTGCCTTGAGCGATCATCGGTTTGACACAAGCCTGCGTGACAAGAAAAGTGCCGGTCAGATTAACATTCAGCGCCGCGTTCCATTGGTCAAGCGGATAATCTTCAAATGCGCCGGGGGCGATCCCTTTTGCGGCGGCATCGGGGTCGAACTTTGGATCAAGGGCGGCCGAATTTACCAGAACGTCGAGCCTGCCAAAAGTGGATAGAACCGAGGCGGCCATCGCGTTTACTGAGTCAGGCTTGGTGATGTCCACAGCAATCCCTTTGGCTTTGTAGCCATCCTTTACAAGCTCACCTGCTAGTTTGATCGCTGCTTCGCCATTCAAGTCCACAACTGCCACAGCTGCGCCGGCTTCAGCGAGGGTCTTGCAAAACTCCGCGCCGAGCAGGCCAATCCCGCCGGTGACAACTGCCACATGATCCTTCAAATTGAATTTATCCAGTATGGTCATTAAATTTCCTTTTATGGATGGGCCGAGTATATTTTGTCACCGTGAGTATCATGTGCGAGATATAAACCCTCCGCAAGGTGGATATAAACTAATTGCACATTTTCGTCTTCCGAACCAAATTTGAACAAAGCAAGTACGGCGTTCCCAGCAAGCACATCCTTGTGGAGCGCCAATACCCCTGTCTCATATCCTTCACGCGGCAACCCGGTAACGGCATCTACCAGGTCCGGCAAAACATAGCTGGGACGATTTGTATATAAATAAACGGGGCCGGGTTGATTGGTATAAATGCGAATGCCCGCTGGTAGCTGATCCAGGAAATCCATCCCCTGCGAATCATACCATTGGAAGGATGCGTAGCCTTGCCCGCTTTTGTGAAGTTTTTTTACGACACTGGTTGTGTCGTAAAGCGAAAGTGCAAGGATTAAGAGGGTTGCCATAATTACCAAAGCGCGCCAGAGAATTGCCCGCTTCCACCATAACCAATGCCCGAGCCAGACAAGCAGGATTAGTAATGCGACATAAATTGGCGAGAGAATGCGAAGTTTAAATCTTGTGCTGGCATCAAATAAAAGCATGGATGAAATAATGGATGCCAGATAGCTGAAGATATAAAGCCCATTCGTGAAGGATAAAATTTCGGGCGGTTCGGCTGTTGACTGCAGGAATTTATTCAAACTTTTGTAAATCAGCCAGATCAGCAAAGTCAAAGCCAGTAATGATAAAACTGTTATGAAAAAATTTGGAATTTTAATCAGCGCGCGCCGCCAGAATTCCACAGGGACAAGAAATTCCGAAAAATTGTAAATGCCTGTTTGAATGTTTTCAGCAGTAATTGGGTGATAGATCAGGATGCGGTTGGTGGCATTATCCGCGACTATTTTGTTGCGAATGCTCCACGCCAGGGTGAAAGGAATAAAACTGGTGAGGAAGATGGCTGTACTTATTAAGCGCTTACGCCACGTGTCATGTAAGAGAATGAGAGCGACGAAAAATGCAGCAAAAAGAGCAAGTCCTGCATAGCGTGTCAGGTACGTGAATGCGGTGAGAAAACCTGTAACAATAAGCCATCCCTCACCCAGCCCTCTCCCACGCGGAGAAGAAAAAGAAGTGAAATATTCTGAAAATGCAAGAAAAGCAGCCAGGCTGAAGAAGATGTAAAGCGGTTCACTCATTGCCACTGCATGAACGTTAAACAAAGAAGCATTGACCGCAAACAATAAGGCAAGCGCCACGCCGGCGGTTTTCGATTTAGTCATGCGCCAGCCGAGGATGCCTAGTAAAAAAGCATTTGCACCGAAGAGTATCGAATTGAGAAAGCGTGCGCCGCGCAGGGGGTCAAGGCCGCTTAAACCGATCCATGCCAGTATGGATGAAAAGCCGGGTGGAAAATGTGTGACGGGACCATTGCTTGCAAGCCACGCTTCTCGATATCCCTGCCCACTTAATATACTCCGCGCACCTGCTATGTATGCAATCGAGTCATCCGAAAGCCCAAGTCCTTGAGGGGTGCTATAGAGTAGCATACCCATTGCACCCACGGCAATCAAGCCAAGGGAAAGTAGAAAAAAAAGTTGAGGCTTTAAAAAGAGTTTCATCGGGTACATCGCAAAAACGCAGGGCACGTTTAGATTAATTATTCTCCACGTACCCGGCGTCTTTGGGGTTAAAAATAAATTATGCCTGCTTTGCGATAAAACCCTGCTCTTCAAGATACGCAATAATCTTGCGGGCATTTTCTTCCGCTGACGCGCCAAAACCCTTCAAAGTAATCTCGGGTTCGATCGGCTGTTCATAGGGATCGTCCACACCTGTGAAACCCATCGGCTTGCCGTCCACCATGGCTTGTCGTGCCTTGGCGTATAAGCCTTTTACATCGCGCTGTTCGCAGACTTCAACGGGGGTATCCATATACACTTCAATGAAGTTCTCACCCACCATCTTGCGGGCTTCTGCACGGGTGGAGCGATATGGACTGATCGCTGCGCAAATGACCGCCCCGCTGGCATGGACAATTTCACCCGCCACGAAACCGATGCGGATAATATTTGTATCGCGGTCTTCCTTGCTAAAACCAAGTCCCTTCGAAAGATGCGTGCGGACAACGTCACCATCGAGAATAGCGATCTCACGTCCGCGTTCAAGGACTAACGTTGTGAGTACCTCGGTTGTGGCGCTCTTGCCTGAGCCGCTCAAACCTGTGAACCAAATACAGTAGCCCTGTTTGTGACGCGGCGGATACATCTCCCGCAAAATCTCGGCTGTCTCGGGCCGCGTGAACCATTCGGGCAGCAACTTGCCTTTGGCGAGATAATCATCGCGCACTTGTGTGCCGGAGATATTGGCTACCTTGGCGCCCTTGGGCACATCTTTTTCTTCGACATAACGAGCTTCATCCGGAAGGTAGACAAGCATTTCAAACGGGATCATCTTAACGCCAAGTTCGGCTTCGTATTGCTTCATGACTTCCTGCGCCTCATACGGACCGTAGAACGGTTTGCCCGACGAATCATTTCCCGGCCCTGCGTGATCGCGGCCGACAACAAAGTGATTCGCGCCATGGTTGCGGCGGATGATGGCATGCAGCAGCGCTTCCTTCGGACCTGCCATACGCATTGCCAATGGGAGCAGGCTGAGCATGGTGTCTTTTTTATCATAATAATTATCGACCAACGCCTTGTACGTGCGGACGCGGGTGTAGTGATCCACATCACCTGGCTTGGTCATACCGACAACAGGGTGGACGATCAACGAACCCTTGACTTCCGCAGCGGCGCGTTTGGTGAGTTCTTCGTGAATACGATGTAAAGGATTGCGGGTCTGAAAAGCGACCACGTTATCGTGTCCCATCTTTTCCAGAATTTCACGCACCTGGGCGGGTGTATGACGTAGATTTATAAAGTCATAATACTTGGGGAGGTTTACAACCTTCAACAGACCAGAAATGCACACTTTGTTCCAGCGCGCCATCTCAGAGACCATCGGGTGCTTGGAGTCGGTTGAACCATAAGCAAGTGCAGCTTCTGTTTCTGCATCCCAATGAAAGACTTCATCAAGAGTCATCACGGCGATCAGATCGAAGTTTGCGCTGCGCAATGCCAGTTC
>JANODZ010000372.1:0-4388 GCA_031412935.1 Anaerolineales bacterium | reverse complement strand
CAATGGTTTCTATCAAATAAATAATTCTACAGGCAATATCTTGTCAAAATCGGATATCAATTCTTTGTATAGTGTTTTTGATGATCGAAAAATATGCGGTGTAACTGAGGGCGAAGAATTGTCTTTTATATTTTCATGTTATGACATTGAAAGTGGGAAAAAATTATGGAGTCAAAATATTTCATTCGGAGATTATTTATACAGTTTAACTACGGTTGGAGATTTACTTATTGTAGGTAGTGATGATGGATTGTTGGCTATTGATAAAAATAATGGGCTTGAAGTATGGCGTATTGAACTAAGTGAAGCATTTTATACCGCCCCAGTTGAATTTGATGATGTAATTTATATAAAAGGAGATGATTTACATGTATATGCAATATCTTATACAACTGGTGAAATCATAGGCTTTTTGGATTTAGAAGATGTAAGTAATATCACCCCTATGTACGAGTTGCTCTCGGGAGTTTATAAAATAGAGGGAGCAATTCTTCTTAATACTCGTAACGTTGTTTTGTTATATAAATGATGCTATTTAGAATTGAAATATAGTTAATATCTAAAAAAACAACTGCATCCACCTGTCATCCCCCAAATACGACAACAACATATACACAATTACCATAAAAAGTTTTCATAGTCGTATTTGGGGGAGGTGTCCGCGAGGACGGAGGGGGCGGGCTTGATGGATTATAAGTTTAGGATGTATAGTCCGCTGTTGGGGAGATTCATCTCGCCGGATAGTATTACCCCTGATATGACTCAAGGGTTGAATCGGTATAGTTATGTGGTGAATAATCCTGTCCGCTTTAATGACCCGACGGGGCATATAATTAATCCTCCATGTATATTGTGTGATATTTCAATAGATTTCTCAAATATAACAGGCTTGTTAAATAAAGCAATTGATGTATTGTCCACACTCGGATGTGTTTTTGCAGGTTGCCATGTAGATCGTAAAAAGGATGTTATAACGGGCCCTACTCGGCAAGAAGCAATGAATACAAGTATTATTGGCATGGTTAATCCAATAGGCTTGCCAACTTCCAAAATAGCTACTAGCATAAAAACTGGTGCGAGCACTCTCTCAGATGAGATCGGAGAATTTATTTACAGAAAAGCCAGTGGGGCAGCTGATTCTGTAACGCCACGCGCTGGAATTGATGATTTAGAAAATGGCGGTTTGTCGTTTTATAATACGTTAAAAGATATGAGTGATAATCTGCCAATGAATTCAGGCGATAAATACATAAAAGTTGATTTAAAGAAACTTGATGGATTAGAAGTTATTCTGGATAATAATCCACCTGGACATGTAATTGTACGCCCCCCAACCTTAGGAGCTCTAAGAGAATGGGCATCAACAAAGGGTACAGGTATCGTACACAAATTTACAGAAACGATTATGAATAACCTTTATAAACTAAGATGGTAAAAATTATGAATAGATTTCAAATTGCGTCAATATTGGAAGAAGAGATCGAAATTTATAAAAACAGCCTTGCTGCTTCTATAAAAATTCCTGAAAAGGGTTACAAGATAAATTCTGCTGCATGGGCTAATAATGAAAATGAGTTATACACTGCATACATATCCTATTCAAGAAGTCCACAGGAAGAGACTATTGATTTAATGATAGATGTTACATTGAAACAAAACATCATCGTTTTTGATTCCGGTATTTATTGGTCTGAAGGAAGTTTAATTAATGAATTTGAGTCTGTAGAACTATCCTTCTAAAATTTAAATGAGATAAAAAATATTGTAAAAGATTATTTTTTGAAGTTAAACGATAAAGAATTAAAGGTGTACGCAGATACAATATTGAAGTATTACTAAATTTATTAAGATTTAGTTATAAGTAATACGATTTCACTTGATCAAATCCAAGCTTATCACCGCACAGGCATCAGCATCTTCCGCACAGACGTCAGTATCGTCCATGCGAAAGGGACTGTCTGCTCGATTCTGGGGAGTTATTTCTGGAAAACGCCAAAAGTGGTATTTTGAAGTCACATTAAATTTGTGCTATACTTTTTGAAAAGACGTAACGAGGTGTCGGATGGCTATCAATACATATGAAGGCGTGGTCAAAGAAGGAAAGATTCGGTTGAAATCCGGTGTGAAATTACCAGAGAACGTTAAGGTTTATGTTATTGTCACAGATTTGGAGACAGAAAAGAAAAAGCCAATCCGTGTTTTAACACCGCGTCTGGTTCGTCGAGGACAAGCTGCTCATTTCAAGATGCAGGTTAGCCAGGAAAAACCACGTGCCTGATTACGACTCGGAGAATTTCGATCCGCCCGCGCCAGTTGCTTACGTGACTCTTCGGAATCCAGCGACTGGCGTTTCGTTACCTGATGTCCCCATGCTGATCGATTCAGGCGCAGACGCCACTTTGTTGCCGACGGAATACGTTGAGAGCTTGGGGATTAATCCTGAGGAAAACACCTTGTATGAGGTACAAGGCTTCGATGGCGAAATAAAATTTGCAAAAATGGCAAAGTTGGAACTATATTTTTTAGAAAGAAAATTTGCAGGTCAGTTTTTATTGATTGATCAGCCAATGGGCATATTGGGACGAAATATTCTTAACTCGATTTCGATTTTATTGGATGGTCCGCGTAATCAGTGGGATGAAAAGAAAAAATAAAATTTTCAGGTAAATTCAGGAGCGTGAGATTTTCCTGAAGACCTGCTCAAGGTATCCACGCGAATGAGCTAAAATACTTCTTAACCGATCATCTCGGCTGAGTAGTCGCTGTGACCAATGCAGCCGGCACCTTAACATCCCAACAAAGATACCTGCCCTTTGGCGGCGTGCGCGCTGACCTCGGTCCTCAGTCCTCCGTCACCGATCTCAGCTATCGCGAAGCATTCCGTAGCGAAGGGGAGTGGACACCGGTCAACGGGACTTGGGCATGGGCTTGATGGCCTCCATGCAAAAGTATGTCTTGGCAGGGCGTCTCTCCGACAGGAAAAAAAGCTCGCGTTGGATTGGTCGTTGGTTAGTTGGAAAGTTGTACGTCTACCAAGTCTTCTCTTTCTTCTTTCACGCAAAGCGTTTATCCTTCATCTCTCATCCTTCATCCTTCACCCACCATCCTTCACCCTCCATCCTTTCCGCCCACCCTACCCGTTTTTCCAGTACCAAACCATCCCTTTAGGCGATACACTTCAAACACATATTCGCTATACTGATGTGCAAGGAGATAACCCATGAGCAAAAATATGTTAATCGAACTTTCTGATGCAATTGCAGACGCCGCCGAACGCGCTGGAAAATCCACTGTTTTGGTGGATGCGCGCCGCCGCTTTCCTGCCAGCGGCATTGCCTTTGCCAAAGATTTAATTTTGACTGCCGACCATGTCGTCGAACGTGAAGAGGATATCAAGGTGATTCTCGCAGACGGGACCGAAGTCACAGCCCGCGTAGCCGGGCGGGACCCGGGAACTGATCTGGCGGTTCTGAAACTGAGTCAACCCTCAGCCGCTCCCGCCGAAGTCTCAAAGACCACCGCGCGTGTCGGTCAATTTGTATTGGCGATCGGCAGACCTTCCATCAAAGGAATCGAATCCAGTTTAGGAACGGTCAACTCGATCGGCGGTCCGATCCGCACCGGGCGCGGCAGCATGCTTGAGAGCTACATCAAAACTGATGTGGTCTCCTACCCGGGCTTTTCGGGCGGACCCCTCGTCAACGGTGATGGCACGATCTTCGGCATCAACACCTCAGGCTTTGGAAATGATGGCGCGATCACCATCCCTGCCGGCGTTGCCTGGAAGATCGCAGAAACCCTTGCCAAGCATGGCAAGATCAAACGCGGCTATCTCGGCATCCGCAGTCAGACTGTTGAAATTTCTGCAGATGCAAAGAAGGCACTAAAACGCGAACAGGATAGCGGATTGTTGCTGGTCGGTCTCGAAGCGGATAGCCCGGCCGGTAAAGGCGGCTTGATCGTCGGCGATATTCTTGTCGGTGTGGCAGGCGAGCCTGTTGCCCATCAAGATGATCTCTTCGTGCGCTTGAGTGGTGACGTGGTTGGCAAGTCCATCCCGATCGATATTCTGCGCGGCGGCAAATTGGAATCGATCAAAGTGGAAATTGGAGAAAGATAATTGACATTAATGCAAAAGGGTCTTATCTTTTGAATTTCCTTCGTGACCTTCGTGTCCTTAGTGGTTAAAAAGTTTTGTAGTGGAGTCGTAATTGATCCGAGTGACGATCGTTTCGCCAAACTCAGCCTTGCGGATTGGCCTGCGTGAATTATTAAGCAGACAACCGGAATTCAAAGTAGTCGGCGAGACTATTGATCTTGAAAATGTAAATGATAAAGAGACCGAGGTGGTGGTGCATGCCTCGGTCTCTTCTGCGCGTCTGCTGGAA
>JANODZ010000371.1:0-6192 GCA_031412935.1 Anaerolineales bacterium | reverse complement strand
GCTTTTGGAACAACGATGTAATGAATAATATTGAAGGCGTTATCCTTGCCATTATGTATGCGCTGGAGAAACAGCAGTGAAGTTAATGTTGGCTAAAAATGAAAGTATTGACCAACTGCGGCGCATCGTGGCGTGGCTCGATAGCTTCTCGCTAAAGCGAGACCTTCGGCAAGCGCGGCTGGCGTCGTTGAGGTAGTTGCAGATCGCTGCGGGGGAGGAATTGCGCCGAAGGTGGCCGTTGTTACCGTCCGTGCTGGATAGGGCGTTTAAGGGAGAGTTGTAGCCCCCTCTTTCCTTCGGACATCTACCACTCGCTACGCTTCGGGTACAGTGTCCCCCAAATACGACGGTAGTGCTGTCGGATTTGGGGGAGAACATGGAATTGAGATTTTTTATGAACACCGAAAGCATAGCTAAAATTTTGATTTCAAAAGCAACAGTCCCTCCCCAATTTCGACGTGCTTTCCGTCGCAATTGGGGAGGCTAGGAGGGGAAGAAATGCAAGTCGTATTTGAGGGAGGCTGGGTAGGGGGCGCGTTGCTGCGGGAGCCTCACAAGGGGGTGATATTATAGTCCGCTAGCGGGGAGGCGCTTAAAGTAGTTGTTAATAATTTTGATTAAATATTTACTTGACTATCAAGCTACGCAAGGGTTACCATTGGCTCATGCCAAAGCTAAAATACAAACAAGCGGATTTTTATTCCCGGCGCTCCCTGATGCCTTCCACCCGCAAAGGCTGTTTTCTCCTGGGTATTGCCGGTGTAATAATTATTCTTGTCATCCTGGCGGGTGTTTTCCAGTATTAAAGCAGTGGATGATATCTCTGCAGAATCTCTGGTCAAATATAAGGGGGAAAATACCATAATATGAGTATTGTTCCTGCGCTGGGATTGCGCTATTCTTATTATTAAGTGACCTTACGCAGCGCCGTGATTCCCTCTCGAAAGAGCCACATCCGCACCGGCGCAGCACCAGTGCAGATGTGGCTCAGGGCGACACTCCCTAAGACGAACAAAAATGCTTAAGGTGAGTTATTAAATACCAACAATAAGGAGCTGGTCCATGGCGCTAGTGATAGAACGATATCGTGTGACCGCTGTAGTTTTGAATATGCGTGCGGAGCCTGTAAATACAGCCAGGATTCTCGGGCATGTGATCCGCGATCAGGTGATCGAGAAGATCGCAGAATCCGCGGATGGATTTTGGATCAAGCACAAAGTGAACATGCTGGAAGGCTGGTCTTCAAAGAAATATTTGGTGAAGGTAAAAGGGGATGTGATAAATGAAAATTTCCCCTGGATGCCCATTGCGGACAAGGAATACGGTGTGATCGAGATCCCCGGCAAGGAGCATAATCCGCGCGTGCTGGAATATTTAAGTACGGTTACCAATATTAGCCCGACCTGGCGTTCCAGGGACGAAACAGCCTGGTGTTCAGCATTTGTCAACTGGTGTGTCGAGAAGGCAGGCTATGTCGGCACAAAGTCCGCGGAATCCACTTCCTGGCTGAGTTGGGGGCGAAGTATAGAAAAACCAGTCAAAGGGTGTCTCGCGATTTTCTCCCGTGACGGCGGCGGCCATGTGGGATTCTATATTGATGAGACTCCAACTTTGTCTGAAACCTATATCAGGATATTAGGCGGTAACCAGGAACATATGGAAACCGAAATCGGCGCGGTCAATTTAAGGCATTACTTGAAGTCGAGACTGTTAGGATACCGGGTTCCGATCTGAAACAATGGGAACATCATTACTTCCTAATGGAGGAGTTCATCCTGCGTTGCGAAGCCATGTCGCATTCGCGCAGCGATGCAGTTGGGGCGGATTTGCAGCAAGGTGGATGTTGATTGACGAAACGGGGGGAAGAATAAAATCCAATAATATCTCTAAATTGGTGAGAACACATTTATAATTACCTTTGTATTATACAGATTTCATTTTTACCGATTATTTGAATTACATCCTTATCAAAACGAGGTGAAACCAGATGAAAGATCTGTCTCGAAAATCTTTTGAGACTCGTGCGGTACATGCCGGGGAACGTACACCGTCCGCAGATTACACACCTGTCTCTTCGCCAATTTGGCCGGCATCCGCATACATATATGAAAGCATGGATGATATGGATGCAGTTTTTGCCGGTACGAAGTCAGGGTATGTCTATTCACGTTATGCCAGCCCGACCGTTTCTGCATTTGAGACTGCGGTTGCCAGCCTCGAGCAAACAGAAGCTGCGCAGGCATATTCCAGCGGCATGGCTGCCATCCATGCAGTTCTTTTGGCGGCGGGCGCGCGCGCAGGCTCCTCGGTGATCGTTGCGCTCGATGTGTATGGAGCCACATTCACATTATTGCGCGGTTTGTTCACCACATTGGGAGTGAATGTCCGCCTGGTGGATGCCAATAATCTTGCTGAAATTGAATCAGCTATAAAGGAATTGCAGCCCATCCTTATTTTAGTTGAAACCATTTCCAATCCATTAATTAAGGTGGCGGATATCCCGGCGCTTGCTGAGCTTGCCCACCGCCACAATGTTTCACTATTGGTGGATAACACCTTCGCATCCCCATATCTTTTCAACCCATCTCAATTCGGAGCGGATTATGTGATCCACAGCATCACCAAGTATATTTCCGGTCACGGAGACGTGCTTGGCGGGGTCGTGGCTACCTCTACTGAAAACAAAAGCAAGTTATATGAATTGAATAAACTGGTCGGCAGCGTCCTGGGTCCATTTGAAGCCTGGCTGGCATTGCGCGGATTAAAGACATTGTCCCTGCGTATGCGTCAACAATGTCAGAATACTCAAGAAGTGGCTGAATGGTTAAACCAACATCCACGTCTTTCCAAAATCAACTACCCGGGCTTGCCCGAGCATCCGCAGCACAAACTGGCACAAAGCCTGTTCAGCGGAAAAGGTTATGGCGGTGTGCTTTCATTTGAGATCATCGGGGCGGATAAAGCAAAAGTCTACCGCTTTATGGAAGCGCTAACTTTGTGTCTGCCTGCCACTACGCTGGGCGACGTATATTCCCTTGTTTTGCATCCAGCGACATCCTCTCACCGCGGACTCACCGCTGAGGAACGCGTGCGCGCCGGCATACCCGACGGGTTGGTGCGGCTTTCAACCGGCATCGAAGCCGCTGAAGATATCCTCGCTGATCTAAAACAAGCTTTGGATAAGATGTAAACATGGTTGTTCTTGATCAACAATCACCTGATTATCACAAGCAAATTAATCCAACCAAATCGGAAAGTCAGATTATTTGGAGCTATACAAAACCAGATCCAGGCCAGGCATGACTTTTTGTGAGCTATCTCAAAGGAGAACTTTACGATGTCAGAAATAAAATTTGAAATCCTTAAAAAGGTTGGGGTGATATCCAAGTCTGCTTCGGGGTGGGCGAAAGAACTTAACCTGATCAGTTGGAATGATAGGGATGCTAAATATGACCTGCGGGATTGGTCTGCAGACGGCCAGAAGATGGGCAAAGGGGTAACACTCTCGAAAGATGAGCTGCTGGCTCTTAAAGAGTTGTTGAATAATATTGAGTGGTAATTGAAGAAGCGCATGATAAACCTGGGGCAACTTCACACCGTCGATTCCCGCCATGTTTCTGTTCCGGACAAGAGACGCGATAGACCCGATTCACAATTAGATTTATTTTTTCGGAAAATTAGTTTCCGGCCTGGGCAACACAAAGTGGATGTTAGGTTAGTGGGGTTATAATTCCCCTGGTCAACTATGCAAACCGATTTAGGCATTGATACTCCGCTCAAAGAAGCCGTGCTGCTTTCTGCTGCCGTTTGGGCTGTACTGGCAGAAAGGGCCGGTGGCGCATGGGTGCTGCGCTCGGTCTGTCATCTTAATAAATCCACACAGGTTGAGTTGATGACCCTTTTGGCAAAGCCGTCTATTGATGCCTGGTTATGCGGCGCGCTCAGCGGGGGGCATTCCCGTTCCAGCGCCATACCCGATGGAAGCAATTTTGATGTGACAAGATTCTTTGCCTTTCCGATCGCTGGTTCTTCGCAGGCAATTTTGGTCGGTGCGGATGAGCAAACGGCCGACGCCCAACGGATATGGAAATTAACCGCATCGCTATTAGCGGGTCATTCAATTTCTCCCAATCAAACCTTACTGCCCGACATGCAATCTGGTTTAGCGACCGACCTGCCGCTTGCTCTAGAAAAAGTTTTAAATACCTTCGTGCAGGAAGTGACCTGTCAGGGGGCATGGCTGGCAATTCGGCGCGGTGAATCACTCGATATTCTTGCTGAGTGGAATGATGTAAAAGCCAAGGGCATATCAATGCTTATAGATGAAAACCCGATCCTCAGGCGGGTGAATAGGTCTTTATCTCAAGTAGTAATTACCCGTGAACAACCTAATTGGGATAACCTGCCTTATGGCTCGTTAAAATCCGGCACAAAAGTTTGGTTATGTTTACCATTGATAATCGGCCAGCGTTTAATTGGCATCGTGACAATTTGGCGCCAAAAAGAATATTCGCGGACCGAGTTAAATCAATTGCGCGAGTTAGCCGTGCGTTTTTCCCCTTCAGTGGAAGTATTGGTTACATTTTCTGAAATGGCAGCACATATGCGCAGACTCGGCTTGCTCAATGATTTTGTTCTTACAGTTTCATCAGCCCAAAACCTGGATCAAGTTGCCCGGCGCACATTTGGTTTGCTCTCGCGAGCCTTTAATACCGAGTTGATCGCTCTCTTCCTGCGTTCCAGTGATGGACGAATTATTCGTGATTATCGCTTGTCTGATGGCAAACTAAATGTCACAAATGTTGCGCTTGAAGGACATTCCATTCAAGCCATATTAAAAGAAGGTCAAGTCCGTCGTGTGCTCGATACTCTGCAGGAAGGATTCGTGCCCCTTCATAAAGGAGCACGCTCCTTGTTGATCGTTCCGGTTAAATATCGCGGCCAGGCTATTGGTGTGCTGATCATTGAAAACAAGCATGCCGAGGCATTTAGTAAATACGACGAGCATTTAATGGTGGTCATCACCAGTCATTTGGCGGGTTTGATCGAATACACGCGTTTGCGTGAAGAAGCGGAAGGTAGGGCTCGTAGTTTGGGGCTGATCCATGAGGTGGTGCAACAAGTGATTGGTCTGAATGATAAAAAAGAAGTCGCGACCATTACCGCTGAACTGGTCGCGCAATACTTCAAATATGAAATGGCCGCCATTTTACTTAAGGATGATAATAATAGTATTACCATTCAGGGCATTGGCGGCACCCAGGCAGAAATAGTAAAAGGCGCGCTGGCCGCTGTATCACAAAATGATTTTTTAACAACTGATCATATTATTGGACGCGTCTCAAAAACTGGAAAGAGTATTTTGATCAACGATACAAAACAGGAAAAATCCTATAAACCCATAAAAGGGTGGGATGCGCGCTCCGAAATTTGTGTTGCCTTGAAGGATGGTGAAAGTATTCTGGGCATCATAGATGTGGAAAGCCGCGAACTTAACGCATTTTCACATAACGATTTGATCGCAATGGAATCGCTTGCAGGTATTCTGGCAGCGGTAATCTCCAGCGCAAACCAATATCAAAAACTTCAGGAAACGATTCGCCAGTTACGTGACATCGAGATCGAATTAAAGACCCGCATGGAAGCGCAACGCTCGGCAGAAAATAGGCTTCTGCAGGCTGCCAAACTTGCCGCGGTGGGTGAAATGGCGGCCGGTATTGCGCATGAGTTGAATAATCCCCTTACCACGGTCACAGGATTTTCAGAACTTGTTCTGGAAGAAATGCCGCAAGGATCGGCGCATCGTGAAGAATTAGAGATGGTCTTGCGGGAAGCCCGCCGTGCCAGTGATGTTGTCCGCCGTCTGCTTGATTTTTCGCGGCAGGGGGAACGCGTCCGTGCCCGTGCGGATATTAACGAAGTGGTCAACGATATTATCGCTCTGACGAAACATCTCATTCAAACAAATGGCGTTACTTTAACGTTGGAACTTGATGGCGGTTTGCCATGGATCTCGATTGACCATAATCAAATGAAACAGGTATTATTAAATCTTATTCATAATGCCTTGCAGGCTATGCCGCTCGGAGGTCAATTAATGGTCAGTACAATTAAAACCGCCCGCGAAAACAGCGACTGGGTGGTCATGGCGATCAAGGACAGTGGGTTGGGAATCCAGCCCGAAGATCAGGA
>JANODZ010000370.1:0-2150 GCA_031412935.1 Anaerolineales bacterium | reverse complement strand
AAATTTGGGATAAGGGCGTGTACGTTGAATTGCGGGCTTATCAATGCCACGCCTTCATGGATTGGTATTTTGGGGACGATGACAAATGGAAGATTATTTGCGATCAATTGAATGGCGCAGGCGTGCCATCCATGCAGGAAGAATGGCAGGGATTATTTGGCGCTGTCATTGAACCTGAAGGGAGGGGAATTGCACCTTCGAAAAAAATTGCTGTGCGTAAAAAATCTATAAAGGCGAAGAAAAAAGATTCGGTAGTAAAGCCGGCACGGAAGAAAGCGCCTGCGCACAAACCTGTTGTGAAAAAAATTCAACAAAAAGCAAAGAAAATTGTTTCCACATCGGTGTTCAGAAGAAAAACAACCATAGCTAAAACCCCGTCCGCCGCTAAAAAGCTTGTGAAAAAAACTGTCAAGACGAAGAAAGCGGTTGCCGGTTCCCTTTCGAAAGCGAAAAAACCAGTCAAGAAAAAGACGAAGAAGAAGTAAAGACTTTCAGTATCTTTCAGACATATTCAAGCGCTAGGTATTAGATCATTGATTTTCATCCAAACCTACAATTCCTATACGATTCAATAAAATCCCCATTTTATTATTGACTTGCACATCGAAAAGTACTATACTCATCAAATCGAGGTAACGCCAATATGCGCTTATTTCACGGAATACCCAGGTTCGTTCATTAAATACACGCGGAATCATCCGCGTGTATTTTTATATATTCTAGCCACAAAGGAGATTAATACAATGGATTCTGGAATGATTGGTAAGGTAGAAAAGGCAAAACGTTACGCTGAGGATAGACACCGTTTTCTTTTTACCCAGTTTGATCTTAAATTTCACGGCGATAATAGTGAGCACCATGTCTCCTACGATAGCGGTGTTTTCAACTGCGATTGTGAGTTTTTTATTACCCACAAACGCTGCGGACACTCCATGGCGCTTGAGATTTTGCTTAAAGATATGATCGTCGAAGCGGTAAACGCGTAACTAAATAAAACCACTTTAACTTCCCTGCGCTTTCGCGTCGGGAAGTTTTGTTTAACTAGACCTCTTGCGAAAATCCAAAGCGCCAAAGTAGGTCAGGCTTGCAGCCTGACAATTTTTGATGATATGAGTTTTGGCGGGTTGAAAACCCGCCCTACAAATACTTATCCGAGAGATCTACTGTAAACCGCGCCGTTCATCGATTGAGCTTCAAGAAACTTGGCCTGAGTTATTAGTTGAAATCAAATTGGCGTTCAGTCATGTCTATTAGCGCATGTAATTCCAATAAATACGAATAGCCATATTCTCATTAAATCTTAAAGATTATGGTGTACAATTTTAAAAATGAAATCACAATTTTCAAGACGCGACTTTTTAAAGGTGAGTGGTCTTACACTGGGTGGACTGGCTTTTTCGCCTTTCCTGCCCGGGCTGACCAGCTTCGATGATAGTTTTGTGGTTCGCATCGCCACAGATCAAATGCCTGTCCGCGCCCAGCCAACCGACGAAAGCCGAATTTATCAAACCTGGTATCGTGATGATCTCGTGCATGTCTATGATGAAGTAGTTGCCGAAGAGCCAAAGCATAACCCGGTTTGGTATCGGGTCTGGGGCGGATATTTGCATCGCGGACGATTACAACGTGTGAAGACGGTTTATCAAAAGCCTGTCGAGCTTCCCGCAGGCAAAAGGATTCTAACCGAGGTCACAGTTCCATTTACCACGCCTTATCGGTTTAGCAAAGCCCGTGGATGGGAAGCAATGGACCCGCCGCTTTATTATGGTTCTGTACATTGGGTCGAAGCTTTGGATGAAGGACCTAAAATGGCAGATTATAGCGGCGCCTGGTATCGCATTTATGATGAACTCGATTCAAATGTGTCATACTTTGCGCCTGCCATTCACCTCCGTGTTTTGCCGCTCAGTTATTTTGAGCCGATCACGCCCGAAATCCCTTATGACGCTAAGTTGATCGAAGTGAACCTCACAACGCAAATGCTTTTAGCCTATGAATATGGAAAATCAGTATTCCAAACCAACATTTCTTCCGGTATCCGGGGCGGCGGACAAGCCGGCGAAAGGGGTATTTCTACTACAACGCCAAACGGTAAATTCACCATTCTCGATAAATACCCATCGAAACATATGGGATATAGCTACTTTAGC
>JANODZ010000369.1:0-3748 GCA_031412935.1 Anaerolineales bacterium | reverse complement strand
CGTGGCGTTTCATCATCGGCGACATCCTCGGGACCTCGGGACCTCGGGACCTCGGGCCGGTTCGGTCTTCCGTCCTTCGTCATCACTTTATCCTTCGTCTCCACAATTAAATCCTGTAAATCGCCGCTGCCGGGATTGGATGTTTTACAAAGCAGGAAAACGCCTTTTTCTGAATTTTTTATAAAAGGCTCTATGGAGTCTTTTCCGAGATAGGGATTCAAGGTAATACAATTCACGCCCAAATGTTCAAACGCAGATTGTGCGTACGCTTCGGCAGTGGAGGCAATGTCGCCGCGTTTGGCATCCAGGATGATGGGGATCATCGAACCGAGCCGGGTCGACTCTTCTTGAATGGCTTCGATGAGTTGTTTGAGCGCGGTCCAACCTTCAGCGCCGAAGACTTCGAAGAATGCGGCGTTGGGTTTGAATGCCGCAGCGTAGCGGGCTGTCTGCCTCACCAGAGTCAGGCAGAAGCGCAGGGCGGATGCGGCGCTGGGTTCTTTTAGATCGGGGATGTGCGGGTCGAGTCCAACACAGAGAAGAGAGGATGAGTCGTCGACTCGTTTTTCAAGAAAAGAGAAGAAAGATTCCAATGTACGTCCTATTATTAAGGTTAGACCCTAAGTTCTTAAAGGCTTTTTACCACAGAGATCACGAAGATCACGGAGAAAAACCCTTCAAAAGCCTCTGTGGACTCTGTGCTCTCTGTGGTAAAAGCTCTTGTTTTGCGTTACATACATACTTAAGAAACAATCTCTAAAGGATTTAAATCCTTTAGGGTTTATATTTTATTCAACAAAAGATTCCCACTTGCTCATCTGTCCTGGAATGTATTGAGCGCCTTGCCAGCCAAACTTATCCCAGTAAAATGATTGCCAAATGTTTGCGCCAAAACCGCGGCATTCGGCGAAGAGGAAATCGGCCGGCAGGGTATCAGGCAGTTCGCAGACCGGGGATTCAAAAACACCGCCACCCGGCTGGGAGGGAATAACGCCCTCGCGCGTATTGGTAAAGTTGGGTGTGGGCAGGCAGTCTTCGTACCATGAACCGTTGCCATCCACCAGGCGGCAAACGGATTGGTCTTCAATCTTTGCGATGGGATAGGTATACGAGTCGAAAATTTTTCCGCTCGGGTTGATCAAGCGCACCGTATCGCCGCCATCGCTGAGCAGGATGTTGGTTTGCAGGCCATAGAAGACCTTGCGCTCGCCAACTTTCAAAGTAATGGCGGGCAGGGTGAATGGATTGGAACCTAGATCGGCTTCATCATCCAATGTCCAGCCGCTGATGCTGATATCGGCGTTTCCAATATTTTTTATTTCGATGAATTCATCGTAGACATTTACTTTGCCGTCTTGATTCCAGTCAAAGCCGGGGCGGGCCAGAAATTCGTTGAGGATCGGGCGGCCAAGAAGAATGATGACCGGAGCGGGAATAGCGGGAATTATGGTTGGCACTGGCGTAGGTGCAGGGGCTCCGACAGAATTGACCTTCTTTGGCGTTCCGTAAATCGGTCCAGTATTTGCATTTAACCCATTTTTAGGGTTACCGAGGTTCGTCGCCCAGGTTGCATCAGTTTCGGTTGTAGATCCAATTCGTTCCATGCTTCCATAATTGGGAGATAAATTGCCTTTGGGCCACGCGCCGCCGTTTCCGTTGGCGGTATCAATAAAATTACCCGGGCTATCACAAAGGTAAAGAACTTCCCCGCCATCCAGAAGGGCAGGGATGGATTCAAGATAAATTTGATCTGCAGCTACATCAGAAACAGTGCTATTGTCGGTGGAAAAGGAACCCCGTTCAAGCAGGAAGAAACCACCTTTTATGATCTTGCTGCCAATTGCCAGCGCAATGTAATCAGCGCCTGAGACACCGCAGGGGATCTTTCTTATTTTCCATCCAGTAAGCGTTACATCAGCGTTGCCTGGGTTATATAGCTCAATCCATTCATCATTAGGGCTGGCCGCCGTGCCTCCCCAGGCAACTTCGTTAATGATAATTGACCTGAAAGAGGTGATTGCGGCACTGGCATAATCATCTTCTATGGTTGAGCCGTTACCCGGAGTTGAATCAAAGTCCGGTTCTGCAGACTTCCATACTTCTGCCACATTTGTATAAATGCCATTTGCCGCCACTTTAGCCGTGATATTTAATGTTGCGCTTGAAATGCCTGGCAATATGTTTAATGTACCTACATTCCAAATGCCTATAGTATTGGAATACGTGCCTGCTGTGCTTGTATAAGACACGTAGGTTAAGCCCGCAGGTAATAAATCTTTCACTTCCACAGACGTAGCTGGAGCAGCTCCTGTGTTACTTACTTTAATTGTGAAAACCACATTGTCGCTTACATTCGGGTTGATGGAAGAAACTGAATTTTGTATGGACAAATCCGGAGAGGGGGCGCTGGCATCATCATCTTCTAAACACGGAGAAGCAGGCGGAGAACCAGTAGGAGAACAGTTCTCAGGGACTGAATCAGGGTCAACTTCATCTACAATCCACACTTCCGCCCAATTTACCGCGGTCAAGGCGATCGTTGTGGTGACCGTCAATGTGGCGCTTGCGCCATCTAATAATGTATCTACATCCCAAATACCTGAGACACTATCATATAAAGTTCCTGCTGTGTTTCCGTGTGAAACGTATAAGTAATTCGTCACCGATGCTAATGTAGAGTTTTGAACAAATAAACCTGATGCATCATCTGGACCGGCATTGCTCACTTTAATTGTAAATATTGCATTTGACCCGGAAATATCCACGGTTTGCGTCAGGCTCAAGTCTGCGATCGGGATTTCCATTTCATCATCATCATCTTCAGTTGTTGATCCATTCCCGGGCGTGGAATCAGTATCATACTGGTCCGATGACCCTACTTCCGCAAAGTTGTTCGTGGCTGTGCCGCTGGACGAAACATTTACGGTGATGGTTAATATTGCATCTGCCGCCGCTCCAACTGCCAGAGAATTTACTGACCAAATACCTGTGCCGCTGCTATAAGTTCCATTAGTACTGGTATATGAGACAAAGTTTAAACCCGAAGGCAGCAGGTCTTTCACTTTTACATTTGTTGCTGTATCGGGTCCTGCATTATGGAGTCTGAGTTTTAGACTCACTTGATCTGCAGCGCTTGTGCTGACCGTAAAAGCGTCATGGGTCAGGCTTAAATTTGAATCTGTGCCGATCAGCGGGTTGATGGTTGCGGTGGCTGTATTATCAATATATTCGTCAGATGATACCGTTGCTAAATAATTATTAGGGCTGGGAATACTCGATAAAACTTTTGCAGTGATATTTAATGTCGCGCTTGCATTAATTCCAAGATTGCCTATTGTCCATATACCTGAGACGCTGTTATATGTTGAACTTGGAATACTTGGCGTAGCAGTAATGGCATGTGAGACATATATTAATCCAGGAGGTAATATAGCGGCTGCGACTCCAATATTTGTTGCGGGATAGGGATTTGTTATTGAATTGATTACTGTAATTGTAAACACAACATTTGTGCCTACATTTGGGGTTGAGTTGTTCACAGTATTTGTGATGTTTAAAGTCGGTGCAACTGGAACAATTATCTTCGCTACGGCAAGATCATCTTCTGTAATACTATTGCCGGGTGTTGAATCAGGGTCAAACTGATCTACTGTCCAGATTTCAGCGCGGTGCGCGATTCCCTTGCTGGGACGCCACCGCTAGAATGAACCTGCCAAGGCAGTCTGGCGGAAACGTCGGATTGTGGCAC
>JANODZ010000368.1:0-4726 GCA_031412935.1 Anaerolineales bacterium | reverse complement strand
TAAGATTGTTGGCTCCAAGGGCCTGTATGTTCGCAAATGCCTGCGGCGCATAATATGACCAATTGGGCCGGTAAGTGGATTGAAATTCTACGCCGGCAACAAATCCATTTGGGCGTGATGTAATATTTGCGCCAACGAGCGGAATGGGTTCCGAGTTCTCGAACCACTTCCAGGCGCTTACTGTATCTTGAAAATCCTGGCCGATAATGCTGGTGGAGGCTTGCCGCCCGGTAGGTGATGCGCCGGCCGTTTGAATATCGTCTGCGCTTCCGCATTGACCGTTGCGGCAATATCGATATGAAAAAGAGCCGAGCACATTCAGTGGACTATAAAGTTTATATGCCCAGCGATTATTTCCAAGCTGCCACATGGGAATAGGCTCCATCCAGCCAAATGTATTGAATTGCATGTAAATGAGATCGCCGGGCGGCGTGACTGAGGGAACACTAACTTCAAACAGGATGGGGGATGAATCTCCGGCCGACCATGACACAACTGTATCTTGCAGGGTAGTCTCCTGCGGCGGCACAATAAATTCACGCAGCATCCATTGACCATCTGCCTTGTGTTCTGCATTCCAATAACCATCTCCAAGTGTATATTTATATTGAACGTGGGTTCCGACCGGCAAAGCCAGGGTGACAGAGTAGTGGCCATCGGCTTCCAGATTCATGATCGGCATGCGATCTGTGTTCGTGCTCACCCCGCCCTGCAAGTCTGCGAAGGTGTTTCCTAGTTGTAAAATATTGCCCGCGATGCGAACGGGTACACCGGGCACCGTATTGGCTGGGATCGTGACTGAAAACCTGATATTTACCAATTGTGACGGTTTGACACGCAAGTCAACGATGGTTGTGTTGCCAGAACCCACGGCCGCGCCTTGTTGGAAGGGTAGGTACAATCCATCCAGACTGTATACAAGCAGGTTTTGCGTGCCAATCGGTAAACCGGCAATTTCAAAGTGACCCGCAGAATCAGTGATCGACTGCATGCCAGCCGCAGTGACTAAAAGATTGGGCAAGGGCGCACCGGTATCCGTGTTGAACACATTTCCCAAGATCATGCCGGTCGGGCGCGCATAGGATTTATCGCCCCAATCCGCGATGATGTCCTGTATAACACTGGGCCCTGCCACGAAATACATTCGGTAACGGATGGCTGTGCCAAGATGGGTATCCTCCAATACTTGTGAAGCGCCGCGGCGGACATATCGATATTTCACAACAGAGTTAAACGGCAGCGGCAAAGTTGCGGTATAGGTTAGCGTGTCACGTGCACTCATTGGATATTGAGTGGCATTTAAGGATAGTCCGGTCACTTCGTCCATGATGGCGATCGTCAGGGTTTCGTTGGATTGAAGGGGTTCGGGCAAGGTCACGACAAAGTCGGTCTGTGCCATCGGTTGAGGAGTGGGCGTAGGTAAAACTACCCCGGGTATGGGTGTGGATATACTGCTATTAATTGGGTTTTCGAACAGTGAAAGTGTGCAGGCTTGTCCCACTAAAGCCAGCATGATCGACGCAGTGATCATGCGGCCTGATATTAATTGTTGTTTAATCATTCTCTCTCCTCAACTTAAGGCAACGCTTTGCGCCGCGCTTTAGTTTGTTCCTGTTTCGTCAGCTTTTTTTTGTTCCTCAGCCTGGCTCCGTTTTCGCCCGGCGTAGGCGATGGAACTCAAGCCGATGCTGATAAAGTATAACAAAATCATCGGCGCCATCACCAGTCCCTGATTGACCGGGTCAATCGTGGGAGTAATGGCCGCGGCAACGATGGCAATAATTACAATTGCCAGCCGCCATTGTTGGGCAAGTACATCTGGTTTAATGAATCCAAGCGCGGATAAAACATAAATTACCAATGGAAACTCAAAAGATACGCCGATCCAAAACATCAGACTGGTGACAAATGAAAAATAAGATTCAGGACGCAGCTCGGTCTTGATCCCCAGGAAATTGTTCAGAAATGGCAGTGCGGCCGGGAGCATCACGAAAAAAGTAAAGGCTGCGCCGCCGAGAAAGAAAATAGCCGCCAGTGGAATTCCAGCCAGTCCCATTTTACGTTCACGTGGTTTCAGCCCGGGAGCCGCAAACCACCAAAGCTCAAAGGCAATATAAGGGATCGCCAGCGCGATACCAGAGAAAAGGGATACTTTCATGAACACGCTGACAGACTCAGTCACTTCAATTGCTTTTAGTTTATCCAACCCGCCAACTGGCTGAGACAGGAAATATATTATTTTTTGAGTAAAAAAAAATGAAGCGCTTACGGTCAATACCAGCGACAACACAGCACGTAAAAGGTGCATGCGCAAGGCTTCCACCTGATCCCACAACATTTGGCGGGTATCCTTATTTGTGCTTAAGTCAATAAAGACTTCTGTTAATGGCCGTTCATCGGGTTCAGTGTTTAGGAAATTGTAAAACTGATGCGCTTTCCTGAACGGGAACGCCAGAATGTTAAAAGTTAATCGAAATGGAAACGCGATAGCCCGCCATACGCTTCGAAAAAATATTGGATAACGGTTATAGAGAGCGTGGAAAGGGTAGGTCAACCCCCGCCATAAACCCGAAAAGAATTTACGCATTATTTTCTTGATCGCTTTCGTTTGTTAATGGTTGTGCGGCGGGCGGAGCGATCTTATGCTCAGGAGATGTCGACGGCATTGGCTGGGAGCGTTGGGGAATATTTGTGTTGGTTGTTCTGTCAGCGGCGGGTTTGGACTCGTTGTTTATATCCTTCCCGATCTGATTCAATTCATCGTTTGCATCGCGCATCAAACGGTTGGGTAGGGTCCGCAATTCACGGGATGTTTGTTGAAACATCCTCCAGGCGTCTGATGTGACAATATCTCGCAAGAATTTTCCGATGGTCCTGCCCGCTTTTTGCATATCCTTGGGACCCAGTACGATCAGCGCGATGATGACAATAAAAGCAAGTTCAGATGTGCCAATACCAAGAATTTCCATAGCTTATGATTCCAAATTTTTTTCGCGCTCAATTCTGTTTTTGATAATTTGGTGGATCTCGTGTTCGTGATCCACCAGTGTGCCCAGTACGCCGTTGATAAAACGCGGGGCGGAATCTGATCCGTACATTTTTGCCAGTTCGACCGCTTCGTTAATGGCAACTTTAACCGGGGTTTCACGATCGACCGCAAACTCCCAGAAGGCGATCCGCAAAATATTTCGATCAATGGCAGCGATCTGATCCAGGGGCCAATCCGGTGCATATTTCGCGATCAGGTGATCAAGGTCTTGCGCAAGGGGAAATACGCCAAATACGATCTTTCTTGCAAATTCGGCAAGTTCAGGGCTTAACGGAATTTCGTCCAGCCGTGTTTTCAATACGTCGCCTGGAAGATGGTTATTCGCAATATCGGTTTCGTAAAGTACTTGCAGAGCAATGCTGCGCGCTCTGGATCGGGGTTTCATGCTTTCAGGCCTCGTTATCCTTGTAATCAATATCTTCAATGTGAATATTAACCTGAGCTACTTCCATGCCGACCATTTCCTGAATGGCGCGCGCAACATTCTTTTGAACGTTGCGGCTGACTTCGCGGATATTTACATCCTGCTTTAGGACGAGGTGCAGATCAACATAAACTGTATTTTCTTCCGTTTCAATGCGCACCCCGTCGCCTGCTCCTCGTTTAAAGAAACGATTCACACCCCCTGATACAGGCGCGAGTCTGCTGACGCCGGGCACGCTCAATGCAGAAAGTCGCGCAATGGTCGTGAGAACGTCTGGTGAGACGGAAGTTTTGCCTTGAGTGTTTTCGGTCATTCCTGCTCCTTTTACATCATCGCTATGCCGCCATCTACACCGAGGATTTGGCCTGTAATATAAGCGGCTTCGTCTGAGGCGAGAAATGCGGCTGCGAATGCGATCTCTTCGGGTTTGCCTTTGCGCGCCAGCGGAACCATTTTGAGCGCGGCTTCTAGTGTTTCGGGTGTCATATCCACCAGGATTTCTGTATCAACAAATCCGGGCGCAATGGCGTTGACCGTGATATTACGTGCGGCAACTTCGCGCGCGAGCGCTTTGGTAAAAGCGATTTGTCCGCCTTTGGATGCGGAGTAATTCGACTGCCCCGCGTTTCCCATCTGACCCGCAACCGAGGCCATGTTGATGATGCGCCCCACACGTTTGCGCATCATGTGTTTGACGGCGAATTTTGAGCAGTTGAATGTGCTCTTCAAATTGGTATTGATGACCGAGTCCCAATCTGATTCGGGCATCATCATGATCAGTTGGTCACGGGTGATGCCCGCGTTGTTGACGAGGATACTTAAATCGCCAAATGTTTCCACTGTGAATTTCACGAGCGCTTCGGCTTGCTTGAAATCAGAAACATCGGCTTGATGGGCCGCGGCTTTTCCACCTGCGGTTTGAATCTGCTTAACCACTTCTTCAGCCGCCTCAGGCGATTTGTTGTAATTGACCACAACTGCCGCGCCGCGCGCCGCGAATTCGATCGCGATTGCGCGCCCAATTCCACGTGAACCGCCTGTGATAAGCGCTACTTTGTTTTCCAGTGATAAAGTCATCTTTATATTCCTTATTTATTTGTGTTGTATGTTTTGAATTATACACTCTGTTCCTCTGAGTATGTATGCTTCAATCCAAAAGCCAACCCGATGCCGCCGCCCAGCGCGAGGATCGCAGCCCATAGAAAAGCATCCTGCCAAAAGCGAATCGGGAACAGGCGAATGAGGGTATCTGA
>JANODZ010000367.1:0-2804 GCA_031412935.1 Anaerolineales bacterium | reverse complement strand
AACCCGCCCAGCCAACCCGCTCGAGGCATAAAAAATTATTCAATCGCAAACCAAATTTACACATCTCGCGCAATGAAGAACATCGCTGTCCGTTTTGTCTGGAAGAGGTCAAACGCAAGGATCCGCGCGGGGTGAAGAAATGTGAAGTTTGTAACGCATTTCACCATGCAGATTGTTGGGCGATCACTGGAATGTGCCAGGTGCCCCATTTAAATTCGTAACGGAGAATTCATAATGACTGATATTAATATCACGATCGTTCTACCCAGTGGCGGGGCTCGCGCCGCAGAAATACCTGATGACGTGACCCTGCGCGAATTGATGCCGGAATTGACATCACTTCTGGAACTTCCAACCGTTGGCCCGGATGGCCGGCCGATGGGGTATCGCCTGGACAGTAAAGCGCTTGGAAGGGAATTGAAAGAGAGTGAAACCCTGGCCGCAGCCGGTGTTCCCGAAAATGACCGCCTTATGCTTACCGCGGATATTACGGCAGGTGGAATAATTTCCGTTGCGGGAAGTCCGCGCATGCGCCGCTTAAAAGCTGATTTCGAATTGATGCAGGATTTAAATGCCCGCAGTGATCTGATCTCCTTCACAGCGGTGGATGCCCGGACCGGCGTGCCGCCGGAACGATATATCGTTACATTTACCTGCAAGAGTATTTCCAACGTCGATCGATCCGGCAACCCGCAATTTTCAAATCACCATCAAGTGGAGATCTATCTCCACAATCAGTATCCACAACGCTGGCCGGGTATGAAATGGCTAACGCCGATCTGGCACCCGAACATTAATCATTTAAACGGCAGTGTTTGTATTGACGCGGCCTGGTGGACCGCCAGTCGATCGCTGGATCGTCTCATCATTATGCTCGGTGAAATGTTGCAATGGAAGAACTTTCACGATGACCCAACCAAGCCGCCATTTCCGTGGGATGCAGAAGCCGCTCGATGGTCACGTGAGTACCGTAAGAAACATGCGAATGAATTCCCTGTTGATCGTCGCGAATTACTTAGGCCGGAACGAGTGAAGGTTAAACCAGTGAATGTTAAAAAGAAACCTGTCATTCGGTTGAAATAGTCAAATGCCGTGCAATCAAATCAATATTCGACAATTCAAAAAAGGAGAAAATTATGTCAGATATATCTGTTACGCTCGTACTTCCCTCAGGAGGCAGCCGTGTCGCTGAGGTTCCGGATGATGTGGTTGTTAAGGAATTGCTTCCAGAGTTGACCACTTCATTGGAGTTGCCCACAACAGGTCCGGATGGACGCCCGATGTCCTATCGCTTAGACAGCAAGGCTCTTGGCCGTGAATTGAAGGAGGAAGAAACTCTTTCTCAAGCCGGTATCCCGCTCAACGACCGGCTGATGATGACCGCGGACGTAACCGCGGGGTAGTTCAGCTAGATTGGGCTGCATTATGGATAAGAGCAGCCCAATCTCCTGCTATAAATGGAATCATAAATGACAAGCAGCGGTATTCGCCTCTCCTCGCCAAACGACGAAAAGCCCCGCAAGGCCTGTATGCCTCTTGCGCGTTCAAAACATTGGGAATCAGATCATGAATATAAAGGCGCGCAGCCTATGGTGAAAGTTTTTCTTTCCCAATCGGCTTACTGCCGGATTGTATTGCATTCCACCAGTGAAATGGACGATGAAGTCGGTGGCGCTTTGCTTGGTTTGAGATGCCAGGATCGTGATTCGGGAGAGGAATTTATTGTGGTACAGCACATGCTGCCCGCCCGTCATACCCGCCAGGGCAGTGTTTATCTTACATTTACACAAGATACCCTCGTGCAGTTTCATGATGAGTTAGAGACACACCATACGGGTAAAAAAATTGTCGGCTGGTATCACACACATCCGCGTATGGGTATTTTTTTATCTCATTATGATACATGGTTGCACAATAATTTCTTCCCGCTGCCGTGGCAGGTGGCACTCGTGGTGGAGCCGCACAAATCGCAGGCTGGATTCTTTATCCGCCGCGACGATGGTTCGCTTGATCCCACGCGCTATTTTGGATTTCATGAATTAAATGGCAATTTGGGAAGAAGCATGGTCGAATGGAAAAACCTGCAAAGTAATGATGAAGAGAGCGAAGGAGTCTAAATTATGAACAGACGAATGCGTACGTATTTTTATGCTGTATTCGGCGCGATCGGAGGATTGATCGGCTGGCAGATGAGCAATTTCCTTGGCTTGTCTTTTATCACAAATCTCTACCTCAGTGAAACGGTTGTCGGTGGGTTGATCGGTTTTGTTATCGGGTTATGTATTGGCGTTACCGAAGGCTTGCTTACCCAAAATTTTATTCAAGCGATCAGAGCTGGTTTGTTCAGCGCAATGCTCGGGCTGGTCGCGGGAGCCATTGGGCTGCCGCTTAGCGAATATCTGTTTCAAGCAGTGGGGGCAGGTTTTCTCGGAAGGGCGTTAGGCTGGGGAATATTTGGATTACTGCTTGGGCTTGCAGAAGGAGTGGTTGGCAAAAGTCAGGCATGGAAAGGCATGTTGGGCGGATTGATCGGCGGGGCACTTGGTGGCATTCTGCTCGAGAGCGCGGCCAACTGGCTCAGCAATCCACAAAGCGGAAAAGCCGCCGGCATGGTTTTGCTTGGCGCTTCAGTCAGCGCATTTATCTCGCTGATCGTCGTCCTTCTCTCACGCGCCTGGCTCGAAGTTGTTTCCGGAAAACTTAAAGGAACCGAGTTTATTCTTGATAAATTTATGAAAGCCGGCGGACCGGTAATTGCCATCGGAAGTTCGGCCCTCAAATCTGAGATCGTTTTACCCGACCCC
>JANODZ010000366.1:0-9060 GCA_031412935.1 Anaerolineales bacterium | reverse complement strand
TCAACAAAAGTAATTTTTCATAAAAGTGATTGATCGTGGCGCTCCTGCTGTTCTTGTATTCTTCAAAGCTCGCGTGCATTTGATTTGATGTCTCAGGATCATACATCGGCCTGTTCTTGTAACCGCCATACGCAAAGGCGCGCCCAATGCCGATGGCGCCGATGGCATCCAGTCGATCTGCATCCTGTACGATCAAGCCTTCAAGCCCTTTCATTTTATTTTCCACGCTTGCGCCTTTGTAGGAAATGTGCGCGATGATCTCGCAAACCTGATTGATGATGTGCTGGTCCAGCCCGCATTGCTCCATCCAGGCCCGCGCACGGTGCGGAGTTTCGTCTTCAGACTCGTTAAATTTCCAGTCATCGAGATCATGCAATAAGGCGGCGAGTTGCACGATGAATGAGTCCGCTTTTTCTTTTTCACAAATGGTAATAGATGTTTTCCAGACGCGATAAATATGCCACCAATCGTGACCGGAAGAATCGTTTGAAAATTCTTGTTGGATGTATTCGGTTGTTTTGTGAATGATGTCCTTTTGAGTCATACCCCTATTTTGCCATATAAAAAGAAAAGTCGGGCTAAAAGCCCGACCTGCATACTTACCCGATCTACCCTGCGCCTTCAAATGCGGATTTGAGCCATGCGATCACATCTGCATCTGCTTCCTTCGCGTCGGTCAGACTCACGATATAGTTGCACATGCTTCCTTTGGGCTGTTCCAGCAGGCGGGCATTTTTCTTCAAGTCCTTTGCGTTGATGCCCACTTCAAAACGAGTGTTGGTTTTGGGACCGATCATCGCAAATTGTTTCTTGCGCCGCAAACTGACATAGCCCTTCTTCGGCACGATCTCAAACTCGCCAAATTTGATGATGTCCTTCATCAATTTTTCATGAATGGGGCGGAAGCCTGTCTTCATACCTGAATAAATTTCATCCAGTATGGCATCTGCGCTTTTGCCTTCCGCCGCGCGAGTACCGTCCGATTTAAAGATGGCGTGGACAAGAGAGTTTGCATCGCCATGACTCAGCCCAAGTTTTGCCATCAGCATCTCACGCATCTCGCCATGTTTGCTTAATCCGCTTTTCTTGACGAGGCTGGATAGCTCCTTAAGCGACATCCCTGTTTTCTTTTGAATGTTGTTGATCTGGGTTTGGATAGCTTGATCGAGGGAACTCATAAGGCTATCTCCTTTCGTCTTTAAAGTGGCCGGGTAGATTTTAGAATATATATTCTTTTTTGGCAAGAGCAAAATTTCCAGATCCTCACGCGGTTTCATCACCCCAAATGTTTCCTGCGCCTCCTACCACCCGAGGACAAAACCCACGGGCTATTCCTACAAAGTCCGCTCAAGTTAACTCATCCTATCGAAGGAGGTGAGCCACACACTCTTCGGCCAATTCTCTATCTTTAATGCAGGCAACGACCGCAACAACGGACGTTTTCCGCTCCGAAAGATATCTTTCGTTCCCCCACACATCTCTATCCAAGTAATGGAATAACAACGGCTATGATCACTGACATAATAATCGCAACAATTCCGCCGAAAAACATTGCGCTGTCTACATCATATTCATATCCTTGTAATGCACTGAAACCCGCTGCTTTAAATTTTTTGTACGCGCCACTTTGAAGACGCGCGAGCGCCCAAAGATATGCAAAATTTATGGATAATGTCAAAGAAATTATTACCATCACAAATAGCTCAGGGAGATTCATATTCGAAGTGGAGAATAGAAATATTAACATGCCGGTTATTGTAACAGCCGGTATAAGAATGGAAAGAAGAACGGTTTTCAACACCCATTCAGGCTTCCCAAGTCTTTTCCAATTCAAACCCAATAATATTCCTGCACCAAACCATGTAATGAACATAAAAAACGAAAATAACCGATAGGGCTCCCAAGGGGAGGGTTGGGAATATTTTTGATCGTTCATCGTTAGACACCTCCTGTTCGTTTTTGAAATTGAAGATCATGAAAACGTAGTATTTGTTTTGGTCAACCCACTTCAAAAGGTTGATTCTTCAAAACCAAAACTATTATAACCTCCCCATTCATCCAGTTGACCAAAACACCTAAACAGCCTTATAACTACCTAACGACAAAACTACTCAACTAAAGGACTAAACCCATGCATTCTGGCGGCTGGTTCGCATTTATTCGTTCCGGGGATGAAAAAGCCCCGAAAGTCACGCGTCAATTATTGGCGCGCGTGCTCACGTACGCAAAACCTTATTGGTGGCATATTGGCGGCATGCTATTGACCATTCTTGCCAGCTCAACGCTTAGTTTGGTTTCGCCGCTGATCTTCCGTCAACTGATCGACACGATCCTGCCAAGTAAAGACCTGGGCAAACTGACGATGTTCTCCCTCGCCTTGCTGTTCGTGCCGTTGTTGAATGGCGGCATCAGCGTGATCCAGCGTAAATTAAATGTGACCGTCGGCGAAGGCGTGATCTACGATCTGCGCGTGGCATTATTTATCCGCTTGCAGCGTATGAGCTTGCGTTTCTTCACCAACACAAAGGTCGGCGAGTTGATGAGCCGCCTTAACAACGATGTGATCGGCGCGCAGAACGCCATCAGCAACACCATTGTCGGCATTGTCACCAACCTGATCCAGGGTGTCACAATTTTGATCGTGATGCTCTCGCTTGAATGGAGATTGACTCTCGGCAGTATTTTTGTCCTGCCCCTGTTTTATTTGCTCGCGCGCAAACTGGGCGAACGATTGCGGGTCATTGCGCGCGATGCCATGGATCTCAATGCGCAGATGAATGCGCACATGAACGAGACTCTCAACATCGGCGGCGCACTGCTGGTTAAATTATTCGGGCGCGCCAACGAAGAAGGCGAAAGATTTCGTCAACGCGCGGCGGGCGTGCGCGACAAGGGCATTCAGCGTTCCGTCATCGGCTCATCCTTTTTCGTCATGATCGGTCTGGTCAGCGCGGTCGGCACGGCGCTGGTCTATGGCTTCGGCGGCTGGCTCGTCATCCAGGATAAATTCACCATCGGCACCATCGTCGCCTTCGGTTCGTATCTCGGCACATTGTATGGCGCACTGCAAGGTCTGGCGGGCGCGCCCGGCGAATTCAGCACCAGCATGGTTTCATTCGAACGCGTCTTCGAGATCATTGATCTGCCGCACGACATCGAAGAGAAAAAAGACGCGCTTGTTCTCAAGAATGCAAAAGGCGAGCTCGCCTTTGAAAATATCAGCTTCAAATATTCGATCAACGAAAACATCATGCTCAGCGAAGTCAAACGTTATGGAAGCATGGCGAATGTGACCGCGGTCATGTCGTTGAAAGATGGAGGACAAAAGACGGAGGATAAAGGTCAAATGGCGAAACGGCTCGGTCTTTCGTCCTCCGTCCTCGGTCAAGATTCCCCCGAAGCTGCTCCAACATCTCAGGCACGTGTCGTCGCTTTGGAAGGAATCTCCTTTACCGCCCAGCCTGGACAGTTAATCGCATTAGTCGGCCCATCGGGCGCCGGCAAAACCACGCTGACGTATCTCATCCCGCGTTTATATGATCCCACCAGTGGAATCATCCACATCGACGGGCATGACCTGCGTGATGTGACGCTCGACTCGCTCGCCGCCGCGATCGGCATGGTGACGCAGGAGACGCATCTCTTCCACGATACCATTCGCACGAATCTGACCTACGCAAAAATGGACGCGACTCAGTCCGAGATCGAAACCGCCGCGCGCGCCGCCAACATCCACGACTTTGTAATGGGCCTGCCGGACGGCTACGACACCACCGTGGGTGAGCGCGGCTATCGCCTCAGCGGCGGAGAAAAACAACGCGTGGCTCTCGCGCGGGTTATTTTAAAGAACCCTAGAATTTTGGTTTTAGATGAAGCCACAAGCTCGCTCGACAGTGAATCCGAAGCATTGATACAAGACGCGTTGAAACGAGTCATGGCGGGCAGAACCAGCATCGTCATCGCCCATCGATTGAGTACGATCCTGGCCGCTGATTTAATTTTAGTGATGGATCGCGGAAAGATCGTTGAACAAGGAACTCACGATCAGCTGCTCGCGACGGGCGGGCTATATAGTCAGTTGTATGAAACACAGTTTCGCGGAGAGCGGGTGTAGGTTGCCTCCCATAAATCTGACATTGAAACTCCTGCTATATTAATCCAAACTATAAATTGTCGGATTTAGGGGAGGCATATTTACCCTTGACAACTTACTAACTAGTAAGTAATATAGAAACTATGGTTAGAACCTCGAATACACCAAGAGCGATCCTTGACCTGGCCGAATCCATGCTGCAGGACAAAGGCTACAATGGCTTTAGCTATGCCCACATCGCGGCAGAGCTTGGTGTAAAGAACGCGGCCATTCATTATCATTTCCACAGTAAGGAAGAATTGGGGTGTGCGGTGATCCAGCGTTATCGAGACCGTTTTCAGCTCTGGGTTAACAATGCGCGTGTAAAAGAACTGCCTCCACAAAAAAAACTGGATTGGTTCTTTGGTATTTATACCAATCTGCGCGCCGCTAAAGGCAGAGTCTGCCTGGCAGGCTCACTCGAAACCGATTTCAATGCCATTCCTGATTCCCTGCGTGAACAAACCCAGTCAATGACTCGTGAGATGCTGACCTGGCTGCAAACGACATTGAAAGAGGGAAGGGAAGTTGGAGCATTTCAATTTAAAGGCGAAGCGGGCGCAAAAGCGGCGCTGGTCTTGTCCAGTTTACAGGGCGGGTTGCAAATAGCGCGCGCATTGGGTACAAAGAAATTTCATGAGGTGGTTGAACAGAATAAACAGGATTTGCTGGTGTAATTTTTTTTAATCGTCAATACTTACCATTTAGTAAGTAAATAAAAAGGAGAAAAAGATGTCAGTATCAACGACCCCCATCGATGCCGAGGCTATTTTAAAAAAAGTGTATCGCTCATTTTTCGGCCCGGGAAAATACGATGTGAAAGCAGCGGACAAAGCAATTATTGCGCGTGGAATTAATTATCGCATCCCATTTGAAGGCGGAGAGTTGGCTGTTACCACTTGGGGAGAGAAAGGTCCGACCGTTTTGTTGATGCATGGCTGGGGCGGCGCACGAGCCCAAATGACAGGTTTTGTGGACCCGTTGCTATCTGCTGGATATCGCGTCGTGGCTTATGACCAACCCGCGCATGGTGAATCAGATGGAAAGTTAACCAATGTACTTGAGATCGCCCCCACCATGAATTTGGTCATGCAGCGCGAGGGACCTTTTGACGTGATCATCGCGCACTCATTTGGGACCTTGATCACATCCTATGCATTGACCCAATTAAACTTCCCGCCCCCTTCCAAACTGGTGTATTTCGGCGCTTTCAACCGGCTTTTAGATTCCCTGCCGCGCTTTCAAGTTTTGGCTGGCTTGCCAGATGCGATCATTGAAGGATTGCGCGCGATGATCTATCAGAATTTCGGTCAGGGCGTTTTGGATGCAATTACAAATGAAAGCATGACAGCGCAGATCAATATCCCCGCTTTGATGTTCCACGATACGGGTGATAACGTCACGCCGCTTGAGGATAGCCGCGCCATTGCAAGAGTATGGAAGCGTGTGCATTTCATCGAGACCGAAGGGTTGGGTCATCGAGGCGCTCTGCAATCCAAAGAGATCCACGAACAGGTTATTAAATTTTTACAAGGGTAGACAGAATAAAAATAAATATCGCCCAATCAGCGCGTGATCGGGCGATTCGCTATTAAGCGGAGATGATACTTATTTTTCAGGGGCAATGGGTGGAGGAGGGGTCTCTTTGGGTTTATTGCTATTCTTCTTGATCTCTTTTTGTCTTTCCTTCTCAGCCTTTTTCTTTTTCTTTTCCAACTCTTTTTGGCGTTTTTCGTACTGATAGTTCACTGCTGGCATTGGTTTATCCTTCTGGAATATGATTCCTAAAAAAATGGGGGAATTTACTCAACCTGTTATTCTCATTATAGCACCCATATCAGTTGAAATCATCCAACACAAATTTTAGGGGGAATGTTCAGGCAATATTTGTCAGCCAAGAATCCATTTTTTCGAAAGCGGGAGCAGGCTTGGGGCCGGAAGCGAGGCGGAACATCAGCCAGAGAACGAGCAAGGGGGCGGATAGTTTGGCAAGGGTAGACCAGGGATAGTAGTCGAATGTCGGCATTAAAAATTGGATCAGATAGGCAAAACCAAATATCAGCCAGTCGGATTGCGACTCAAGTTTTTTCAGGATTAATAGAAAGGGTATGGCTAGAAAAATTCCATGGTGTTCCCAAACCAGCGGCGATGCAAGATTAAGCAAAAGGATCATCAGCGGCATGGCATTGAAAACCACATGACCTTCGCCCTGAAAATATACTTTCAGACGAATCATCCGCGCCATGACAATGAATGCGAAGCTAACTACCATAAGCTTAACCATATAGGTAAGGATGCGGGCAGTCAGCAAAGGGATAAAGTTTAAATTGAAAAGCGCGAGGAAGATCGCATCGATCGAACCTTCACGGAAGCTGATTTCACGCACACCAATAACCTCCTGGCTGTTACGCAGGAAATCATAATATGGCGTGATGCCGTCTGTAATAACAGGGATCGCTCCAACAAGTACCAGGCTGATGACAAAATAAAGGATCCAACGCCAATCACGCTGAAGCAGAAAGACAAATGCAAGAATAATAGGCGAGATCTTTAGATGCACGGCCACTGCCAATGCCAAAGCAGATAAAAATCTTTGTCGTGGATACAGCACCAGGGTCAGCATAACGAAATTTAGCATGTGTAGATTTACCTGACCGTAAAAAAGCGTGCGCAGGGCAGGAACATTCACCAGCATAAAAAGAGTTGTAGCAACCGCTGCGGAGCGGGTGGAAAAATCATAACGTTTAAGCGTTGCTATCAGCAGGAAATAGAATGCGGCAATGGAAGCTATATTGAATAACCAGGATGTTAACAGCAGGCCTTGTTTCCCAAAACGAACGAAAGGCTCGAGCACAACCGCCCAAAATGGCGGATATAAGTAACCTGCAGGCAGGGGACTATTGTTGTATAACTGTGTGGCTGCATCTATATAGTATTCCAGGTCGCCAAATACAATTCGCTCCCGCAATAAATTAATATAAACAAGGTTGACCAGTAAAAAACCAGTATACGTGATGATATTTTCCTTGTTCAGGCTTTGGGTGTGAACAAGAAAAACCGTCAGCCCAAACAACAGCCAGACGATTAATGCAGAAGCGAGATTTAGCCCAAGAATTGAATATGGCCCAGGGCGAAAAAATCTTTCGAACAGGCCGATATGGCTTAACCAAAATGTGCTCGCAATAATAGTACTGGTGAGCGCGGTCCACAGAATAAATGCCCTTCGGGTGGTTTTCAAATTATGTCGCCAGGTGATCTCATTTAAGGTTGGACGGAGATGATAACGGACATGGAATATTTTTATTATACTTGCTTAAGAATATAAAACCATCGCACGAATTGCATTTTGTATTTTTTTTAGGCGGGAAATTTAATTTCTCTCCTTTGTACAAGCCGCGGATTAATAAATCGAACTGACAGCGAGGTAAACTACGCACAGAATCAAAAATCCAAACAGTCAGTTAAATCTTCTTAGAAGATAATTGAGATGTAGAAGGGATTCCCAGGTTCTATTAATTCAATAAAAAAGGGGTTGTCTCTATAAAACATAACAACCCCTGTCGCTGGCATAGGCTGTCGGTTGGCATCCTATATTAATTATTCCTAACGAACAATCGGATCCGGCCTTACGCAACCGCCAGCAGGCCCGTTACATTCGAGTGTGGTAAACACCTCAACCTGAATCAGCCAATCGCCATTATCAGCGCGCTGCCACTTTGCAGAATATACACCCGAAGCACTTACGATCCCATTCTCCGCATTGTAACTGCCAGTCCAATTCCCAAGCTCCTCTGCCAGGCCCCATAACTGGTTGACTCGAATCTCTCTGGGTGTGCGGCGATAAATGACAGAAGGATCTTTTTCAAAGACCGATGCCCAGCGAAGCGGCTCTTCCTCTGCCCCGTGAAATTGGTCACTGCGCCCGGTGACAAGGTGATACTCTGGGGCAAGCAATACCCCAATCGTTACTGCATCGTGCCGCGCGATCGCCTCGTTGAAACGCTCGCGCGCATTACGAATTGCGTTTGAAGATTCGCTTTCATTAATTTCAGATTTTTCCAAATTATTATTCTCCCAGCCCCGCGTTATTGATGCCAGTTGTTCCCCTGAGAGCATTGGCTGGCGTGGAAGTCGCAACCCTGAGTGCCATAATTTCGGTGCCGACTCTGTTTATTTTTAAGGATCTTCTTGATTGTCTTTTTCTTTTTAATGGGCATCGGAAGTTCCTCAGTTGTGATCCTTATCAATTCACTTAACCATGCTCCATTTTCACATTTCTCAGCGGAGATCAAAAAAGACGGCTTCGCTCCAGGGTATGAAGATGCTTCGACAACATCCCCGATATAGGCCCTGCCTCGAACGCTGGGTTTAACGAAGAGCTTGTCATCACAAACCGTTGCCACCATTTTCCCACCACGATATAATCCATATTCGCCAAACATTTTTTTAAATGAGACATCCCCCGCGCCTGCCATTTGACCGACGATAAAATCCACGATATTTTGATTTGATGACATTTTAGGTTCCTGGGCTGGTCATATATCTGGCATGCTTATTGATCTTCCTGATAAAAATCAATGTCATTATACTCATTTTCAAAGCTAAACCATCCCTTCTTGGCAAAGGGAAGAGAAAAAGAAAGTGGCGAACTTTTGCTATATTTATATTTTCATGCTTTCAACCAGAGGATTGTTATCTCTCAGAAAAACCATTGAGCAAACAATATAGAGTGTTAACCTTCGGGCTGGTTTGTACCTAAAGAATAATGTCTCCTGTATTTGACTTGATTCTTCTTTATAATAGGGCAGTCGTGATATTTCAACTTTAAGAGGCATCCCATGACATTCCAACTCGTTTATTATTCACAGCAAGACCCGAAATGGAAACAAGACCTGCTCGGCTTCGGCGACCCCGGCGACACAATCGGG
>JANODZ010000365.1:0-3578 GCA_031412935.1 Anaerolineales bacterium | reverse complement strand
TGCTGGAAGTGACGCCGGAATTCCAGGGCGGCCCCGCGGCGCTGGAGGAGATCTACGTCAAGTTGATGACGAAAGAGTGAGGTATGTATAGCGCTTTGACGTTTGGATGGACACCTGAGTTGATGCCAGAAACCAGGCGGTGTAATTATGTTGAATAAGTTCAGGCTGATATTGTGCCTGTTATTCGCTGTAACTCTCAGTGGGTGTGCATTGCTACAGCCAAAAACACATTCGTTTTATTTGTATATCATGAACGAGGATTGGGAATATTTAAAAAACAAATATGAATATCATGAAGTTTGGCCGATCATAAAAGAGTTGGATTCGAAAAACAATATAGCAGAAATATCAGAGAAAGATATAAAAGAATACAATTGGTCAACTCAAGAAATAACTTTGACAACCAGTGCTTCAGAGCGGTTGAACTCTAAGATTTCTGAAGAATCATGGTTTCAAATACGCGTGTTGAAAGCCGTCTTTATAGTGATCGTGGATGGGCAGCCGATGTATGGCGGAGTATTTATAGAGAAAGAATCGCAGGCGGGGATTAATTTTCCAGTGATCTATGCTGATACAACGAATAACCAAATCGTCTTTCAAATTCGCCCTGTACCCCTGTGTTGTTCAACCTACCAGGATTTGGAATTATCCAAAAAGAAAACCATTGAATACCCTGAAATCTACACTGTGTTTAATGAGTTGGGAAAGATCGTGAAGTAAGGAATTGAACGATTTGCTCGGCGATGGAGTTTGAAAGCAGGCTCCCGCCACATAATTATTATTCATACATTCACTCCACCGTAATCGAATCCGTGATCTGATGAAACGCAGCCAGGTTCGCTTCATCAATCATCCGATAGATATCGCGCCAATCCGTGCCATCGCTGACCTCAACATTGATGGGTTGCCCCAGGATTGTCAAAGTACTGTTCGATTGTTCGTCAAACAGCTTGATTGACCTTGAATAGAAACGGTCAGATTGTCCGGTTTCTAAAAGGGTGGTGATGTATTCAAAACCCTTGAACCTTCCGATCTCGAGTTGTCTCACTCTAATCATCAAACTTCTTGCATCTGAGAATGACTCCCCATCTTTCATGCTGAATAACGCCTGATAGCCCGGATCTGTAGCTAGATCGTTCTGATCACCTTTCGAATACTGGATCACGATGTTATAGGAATTCTTGAGTTCATTGATCCGTTCCGCGGGGTCAGTCCCATATGGATATACTTTATCGGAACCCACTTCAAGACGCAAGTCCTGCTCTGAGATGTATTCTTCGGGACCAAACCAACTGGATGGAAATTGAAAACCAAATCCAAACGCGCTGTTCGCGTATGACTTCTGATTTGCTGATCGATCTACAACTGTGGGCGATTCAGCCACTGGAACCCGTGTCACTTCAATCACAGCCGGCTGAGGCACGGGGGTTGCAGTTAACTGAGGTGCGCAGGCACTACTCGTTAAAATAAGTACGGAAAGGAATAGGGGTAAATTTTTATTCATTTTTTCTCCATTGCAGGGTATGACGGAGGTGTGTAAATAAAAGTTCCGAATTTTCACGAATCCATTCTTTTTTCGGATTTTGCCAATACTATAAGACCGAAATTTTATCTCGATACTTCATGCTGCCTGCCCTTCTTGAGGATGAGATTTTTTGCTCAAGATGACTGATTCTAACCACCCGCAATTTTTACTTTATATCCCAGGTTACGCAAATTGGGGTGGACAGGAATCGTACGAAGCCTATAAGAAGAATACGCCTGTATTACTTCCCCGATTGTGATGCCTAAACTAAATTCCTCTTGATGCTCTCCAGCCAGGATTTTTGAAAGAAGACATTCTCATTCAACTTGACGACCAGTTGAATATCCAAATGGAAGTCTGTTTCAGTGGTGCGGATGGAGCCAGTAGAGTGAACGTGGACGTCGTGTCCTTGTTCGATGAGGTGGTAGTTGATGTCGTTGAAGAATAGGGCATGAGCGGGGTCATTGTGATAGGCGGTCATGTGCAGGCGCTCGGAGGTTGTAATGATCGTGCCATCGGGCAACGTGGATCTATCACCGTCAAATGATTTCACGGTAACGGAGCCAGCAATCACATCCTCTTCGATCTTCCATTCGGGCACATCAGAAATACTTTCGCCCATTTGAATTAATTCGGGCGGAGTCGTGTTGAATTGTGGGATTACTAGAGAAGGCTGATTCACAACAGGCAGGATTAAACGCGATAAATATTTTCCGCCGTGATGGATGTAGTTATCTGATTTATAGGGCGAAGGAAATAATAGCGGCCAGTATGTAGATGAAACCGTTAATCGAACGCGATGACCTGGCAGGAAGCGATAGGCTGTGGCGCGCAGTTCCACTTTCACTTTATAAACTTCATTGGGTTGTAACGCTTCGGGATGGCTGTGACTATTACGATGTGTAAGATTCAGAATCCCTGCTGTCACTTGCGCGGAAGTGCCATCCGCTGCGACATCGGTTAATCGCACAACAACATAGGCAACAGGTGCGGATGAATTTACATATAGAATCGCTTCGGGCATGCCGACGAAATCAAGCGGCTCGGTCAATGAGTCACTTGTGTAAACGGGAATGACAGACTCATCAGGACGCAGGTCTCGGGAGAGTCCATTCGGTTTCGCGCCAGCGCCCCAGCAAAAAGAGGCGGCAGTGCCATGGGTCGGGCGATTCAGATAATGGTCGCAGGAGGATGCGCCTGCTGGTTGAGCAGATAAAGTTTTATCGTCAAGAAAAAGTTCATGATGCTGAGTCGAATCCAATGGGAAGACATCCGCACTAAACCATTCGCCATTCATCTTGGCGGGAAACGCTTCAGGCCTGGTATATTCACGACGCATAAAAGTGAAAGCGGATTCATCCATGATGCCGTTATCAATACCCTTGAGCCAATATTCAAAAAAACGATCGATCTCATGCAGATAATCCAGGTTCGGGCCAGGAGTTGCAGTATCGGGCATTTCATGATTCCAATTTCCAATTAAACATTTGCGCGGAGAATTGACACACTTCGCAAACATGCGCACTGCGCCGTTGACATAACTATCCATCCAGCCGCCAATGGTATACATAGCGCAGGTAATTTTTTCATAATCAGGATTCAAAGACGCGACGCGCCAATACTCATCATCAGTTTGATGACGAAGCCATGCGGATAACCAGATGGGCGTGCGCTCGAGTCTTTCCATCCATTGAGCTGCCCATCCATCCCCGACATATTCCGCCTTTGGAGGCATGGCATTCGACCCGACCTGACTGACCGCATATTGCGCCCACTCGCTGACAGTTTTACAGCCGCCCATGTAATGCGAGTCTTCGTTGTAATGTTCGTCGCTGGAATAAAATGCGATGATGGCTTTGAGATGCGGCGGTTGTAACTTCGCAACTTGTGTTGATGTGAAGCCGCCATAACTCATGCCCCACATGCCAACGCTCCCATTGCACCATTCTTGCGCCGCGAGCCATTCGACAGTTTCACCAAGCAGGAGGCCGAAGACGCTAAGAAGCAGCTCGTTGAAGCCGGCGCTGAAGTCGAAGTCAAATAAGGGATTGTT
>JANODZ010000364.1:0-6658 GCA_031412935.1 Anaerolineales bacterium | reverse complement strand
GCATAAAGGCTTTAGAGACTGCTGTTAACGATAGCCCTGGTAGCGTATTTGCTAGATACCTTTTGGGGAGAACATATAGAAGCGCTGGAAGATTCCAAGATTCTATTAATACTTTGGAGCCGGTAATAAAGAATTATGCCGATGAGTTTCGAGCTTTTATTGAGTATGCACTGGCACTGACTTGTCTACGAAAATCATATTCAGAAGCAATCGCAATTCTTAGACTCAGTACACTATATGGTTTAAGCGACCCTAGATTTATAGCTACTTTAGGCGGCATGGAGTTTATGAACAATAAATTTACTGAAGCACAGAAAGTGTTTGACGAAGCCACAAAACACAGATTATCAAATAAAGATTTAAATAAAGTGGAGTTTCGGCCTCTCAACTTTGAGTCCCATGGAGATCCTCTTCGTATTAAGGGCAAGGTTGTTGTAGTAAAAGCTCAATTTGCAGTAATTGAAACTGCTGGTTATCCAAGCTTATTATGCCCAGGTTCTAAGTTTGGAGGCTTAATATTAGAACAGGGCTTAAGAGTTTCTTTCGAACTAGGATTTACTGCCAAGGGCGCCATTGCTGACAAACCAAAAATCATAACTTAGTAGCGTCTTCCACTTTTAGCACAGTAGCAAATTATTCGTGATATTGCCTCATTTACTCTACGTTATTAGTATATTTTGAAAGTCACGTAGAGTGTTTCGTCAAGTTAATGAATAATTATGGAATTATCTATTCACCGTGTGATTTTCGCCCGCATTACATATTGATTGACCGCGCCAAAGCGATATTTGTATTCTTCATCGCCGCGCATGAAGTCAAATTCGGTGCGTTTGTTTTCGCAAGCCCATTGCAAAACATAACTGAGCAAAACCCAGCCCGGGGAAAGATCCATGAAATCACGGTTGACGCCGGCGTTATAGCCCCATAATTTATTGTTGTAATCAAAATTGAGATAAGCTGCGATCCGTTGGCCGTCTGCTTCGAGGAAGGCCAGCCAGAGCCAGCCGTTTTCGTGCGCAGCGCGGATGACCGCACGCATTTGGGCACGCATGGGTTCATGCAGAAAGCCTGCTTTCCCCTGATCGTGTTCCATGAGACCGAGGAAAGCATCTATCTCAACTTCGGGGTCTGACATATCGGAAATGAACCAACGGACTCCACGTCCGCTTTCTTGAGCACGGCGGACTTTTCGACGAATCTCGTGGCGCTGCTTTTTTTCCACGCGCCCGAGATATTCGTCGAAGTCACCGTTTAATGCGATGCGCGGGGTGGGACGATACATCTCTTCGTGATGAGTCCAGCCGCGATGTGTTGATTCCGCTTTGAGGGCGGCGAGGGTTGGGGATGAATCGGGAAGGTTATACCAATCGAGGCCGCGCCAACTGTCGGCGAGGGAAGCTGCGAGAAAATCCAATAATCCGCTCACGAAACCCGCGTGATGGTCTGCTGATACGATCAGATCCAAATAATCGGATATTTCGATACTGCCAATTAAAAGTAGCGCAGATTGACCGTCAAATTCCGAGATAAAAAGCGGGGCGATGCCGGCGAGTTTTTCATCCTCGCGCGCGCTTACCAAAACCAGCCCGGCTTGCTTCCATTCACCGCCGCCGCGATGCTCCCACCAAACGCGTTGATATTCATACCGTAAAAAGGGATTATCACTGATCGAACCTTTTAATAGGTCGTTCCACTCTTGTGAATTTATTTCTGAAAAATCCTTGTGAAGTGTATATTTCATTGGCGCAGAATTTTACCAGTATAATGATATTGATTAGGAATTAAGTGTGGGGCACGGAGTTTTTCACCTTTCACTTTTCACTTCTTTCTACTCACCTCTTTTAGGATAGGCATTCAAGGTATTTTCTTACATGACTCTCGATCTAACTCTCGCACCGCTCTACCGAATCGCCGGACAGGAAATTGCCAGCCTGCCCGGCTTGCTTGCACTTATGCCCCCGCCATCGGCTGCGCGCGGCCGTGAAAAAGACCGGCTGATTGTATATTTATTACTAACCGGCAACTCCACTTTTTCAACCACTGAATATCTGCAAGTGGCGCAGAGTGCAGCGAATATTTTTTATCAAACCCCGGGCGCGCTTACCAGCGCACTACGAACCGCTGTGGATTTGGTAAATAAAACCCTGCTTGAACGCAATATGGCTACCAGCGCGCTCGGTCAATACGCGATCGGCTGGCTCACCCTTGTGGCAGTGCGCGACGCACAATGTACACTTTCATTAAGCGGCCGCATGCACGCGTATTGGTTCGGCCAGCATGAAATGCGCCATATTCAAGAGCCGGTGGTTTCGGGAAAAGGCCTGGGCGCGAATCAAACCACAAATATTTATTATGCCCAAACAACTTTAAACGCGGGCGATCGTTTTCTATTTTTTGGGAGGGCGCCGGGCGCCTGGGAAAGCACGCTCAACGATTCCACTCCTTCTTCATTAGATGCAATGCGTCGCCGCTTAACCACTTTAACCAGCGTGGATTTAAACGCGGTCTTGATGCAAGCGACCGAAGGCACGGGCAGTTTAAATTTATTAAATGGGATGTCAGACTCGAAGGAGGGAAAAAAGGAGGAAGCTGCTGCGCCTCTTTCTCTACGCTCCGGCCTGCCGCAGCACAAAGAAACATTTCCCACACTGAAAGCGGATTCCGCTCCCGCGCCGTCCCGACAATCACATAGCGTTCAACCGTCGGCTTATGCATTATCGCCGCAACAGGAAGTGGAGCAGCCGCAAGACAATCCGCTGGCAGGTTTGCCGCGCAATACTTTTTCGCGTGACTATCCGACCTCCATTCCAAGAATACAACCCGATCCATCATCCAGCGTCAGTGAACCTCATGCGAAAGATAACGGTGCATATGTGCCTGAAGCCGCTAAAAATGTTGAGCCTGTAAAAGCGCCTGAATCCGAATCAGCGCGCGAACCCTCTGCGCGCACACGTCAAACCGCGAAAGTGATCGCAACCGGCATTCAATCAACACGGCGCTTGAGCGAGTCTCTTGCTGGAAAATTGAAAAACTTTCTACCGCGCTTATTGCCAAACACGGATTCAAACGAACCATTCGCGCCATCCAATTTTGCCATGCTGGGCATCGCCATTATGATTCCCTTAATGGTAGTGGTGATGGCATTTGTCATGTACTCAAAATATGGACGCAATCCGCAATATGAAGCCTATCTTGGGCTGGCAAAGGAAACAAGCTCCCAGGTGCCAAGCTTTACAAGCCCGATTGAACAACGCGAAGCATGGATCACTGTTTTATTGTATATTGATAAGGCTGAGGAGATCTATCACTCAACTTCAGATTCCATTTTACTGCGGCAGGAAGCGGAGACTCAACTCGATACATTACTGGGGATCACGCGTTTGCAATTCAACCCCGCCTTCAGCGCCAACATCAGCGTTGATGTCAGCCGCATGGCCGCCAGCGAATCGGATTTATTCCTGCTAAACGCGGCTAACGGGGAAGTACTCCGCGCAAGACCCGCCAACAACGGGCGCGGATTTGAACTGGATTCCTCGTTCAATTGCAGGCCGGGTGTCTATGGAAATTACACCGTCGGTCCGCTGGTGGATATTCTTACCATGCCCACATTAAATTCGATCAACGCGACCCTGCTCGGCGTGGACGCGGGCGGCAATCTTTTATACTGCGCTTCAAACCAGGTGGCGCAAGCCATTCCACTCGCGCCGCCCGATACAAACTGGGGGCGTATAACCGCCTTCGTTTTGGATAGCGGCAATCTTTATGTCCTGGATTCTTCTGCGCGGGCGGTATGGGTATATAACGGCAAAGATGGAACATTTATCGACCGCCCTTATTTCTTCTTTGGCGATCAAACCCCCGAAAAACAGGATGTGATCGATCTCGTCGTGAGCGGGGATGATCTGTATATGCTTCACGCCGATGGTCATCTTTCCACCTGCTCCTATAGCCGCATTGACGCTGTGCATACGCGCTGTCAGGATCCATTCCCATTGGTAAACCCAATACCCGCCTATCAGGATACCGATTTGTTTGGAAGCGCAAACTTCACTCAAATGCTCTTCACGGCGCTCCCCGATCAATCCATTCTTTTACTGGATGCCGATACCCAGGGTGTTTTACGTTTTACGTCGCGTTCTCTTGAATTACAGAATCAATTTCGCCCGACCACTGGGGCTGCAAAGATCCCATCCGGGCCGGCTGGCGCAGTGGCTGTTGGGCCGAATCATGTGTTGTATCTTGCAGTGAATGGGCAGATCTATTTCGCGACGGATATGCCCTGAGCCTCAACTGTAAAATCGACAAAACTAAATTTTTATAATTACGACTATGCAATGGGCGACCAAGCTTGATACAGACCCAAATTACCCCCATCACCATCGGATGAAAAAGAATCGGTCACACGCATTTCAGCCTGCGCGGCCAACCCAAGCAGTTCCTCCACTGTGAAATGGTGCGCATACCGCAAGCCTTCCCCCCCATTGCGCCAGTCCAATAAATAATCACCCTCATCCAGATCATATTCGTTTATCCCAACCCGCTCCCATGCTTGAATCCGTGACTTGAGCTTCTCGCTATTCAAAAACTGCCAGTTCGATAAAATAAATTTCCCATCGTCTTTTAACAATTTACGAACGGTTTTCAAAATATCCAAACGTATTTCAGTTGAGGGGATATGATGCAGAGTTGCAAACATAGTGACGATAGACCACGGACCGTCGAGCGCTAAAAGCTGATCGCTAAAAACTGAAAGCTTCGTAAGATCAACCTCGCGGAACTCCACCCCGGGCGTAGAGTCTGCAGTTCGCAGCAGAGGCAGGCTAAAGTCCAGGCCGAGAAGCGATGCCTTGTGACCGCGTTTCCTGATCTCGTGCAGAAAATGTCCATTGCCGCATCCCAAATCCAGAACGGAGACATCCGCCTGAATTGAATCAAGAATTTTTTTAACACCGGGCTGCAATCTCCGGCGCGTGGCTGAAAATTGCCCTCCAAAATGGTCATAAAATTCGCGGTTGATCGCAAGCAGGCGTTCGGCTGTGACGGAATTCATAGCGGCATTATACCCATTCGGGCACTTTGTAACGGTATAATCCAAGGATGGTATCAGCAGAAGAGATCGAGAAACTTTCAGAAGAATTTGAAACGAAGACCCCGCAAGAGATCATCGAATGGGCAGTGGGAGTATATTGGCCGGAGATCGCAATGAGTTCGTCGTTCCAAACCCAATCCGTGCCGCTTTTGCACATGGTGATTCAAATCAAACACGACCTGCCTGTTTTCTTCATCGATACAGGCTATCACTTCTGGGAAACATTGATGTTCCGCGAGAAGCTCGCCTCTGAATGGAAGATCAATGTAATAGACTTATATCGGGATGCGCGCTGGGATGTATTTGCCCGCCAGAATACACGCGCTTTGCCGTTGCAAGACCCAAATCTATGCTGCTATTTGCATAAAGTTCAGCCCATGCAGAAGGCATTGAAAGATATAAAAGCCTGGATCAGCGGGATCCGCCGCGACCAGACCTCGGTGCGGGCACATGCTAAAATTTTGGAGTTACAAGAAGACGGCCTGCTTAAAGTTAACCCGCTGTTGAATTGGACAAAAGCCGATATTAAAAAATATATGGAAGAAAACAACCTTCCGAAACACCCGCTTTACAACGTAGGATATCGAAGTGTAGGCTGTTCGCCTTGCACCATCGCAATTGGAGTCAATGATGATGAACGTTCCGGCCGATGGGCCGGCCGGGGCAAGGTGGAATGCGGCCTGCATACCGATATGTTCAGCAAAAAAGATATTGCGGAATCAAAGAGCGAATTTCAAATGGATCTGACAAAGGTTAAATAGCTCAAGCTGGGCTACGCCCCAATAGAGCGTGGATATTTTATTTATGGAAATTTCTGAAAGAAGACAACGCTGGAAAAAAAATAATACCCTCACGCCAGAAAAACTGAACCTGGCGCATCACGTGTTGGATGAAATCCGCGAGGGGACGGATGTAATGCGCGCACTGCGCACTCACCCGCTCGAAGGCGGCGAAGGCTATCTGACGAAAGCCGCGCTGGTCGCCGCCTATAACCGAATGGTGGCAGCGGGCGCAATTGAACCTGATAGGGTTCTGCTTGAACGCATCCGCATGAAACCCATGCGCACTCTTTCCGGTGTGACCACAGTTACTGTTTTAACGAAACCCTATCCCTGCCCCGGCAAATGCATCTTTTGCCCGACAGATGTGCGCATGCCCAAGAGTTACCTGCCGGACGAACCTGGCGCGATGCGCGCGCTTCAGCATGAATTTGATCCATACGAACAAGTCTACGCGCGAATCCTGGCGCTTGAGAATTTAGGACATCCGACCGATAAGATCGAATTGTTGATCCTCGGCGGCACATGGTCATCTTACAAACGCGATTATCAGGAATGGTTTATCAAACGCTGTTTCGATGCAATGAATGGTGCTCACCACGGAGAACACGAAGAGCACAGAGAAGAGCCAAAAAGAATCTCAGTGGACTCTGTGCCCTCTGTGGTAAATCTTTCTGAAGCACAAGCAAGAAACGAAACCGCCATCCATCGCAACGTCGGACTTGTGATCGAGACCCGCCCCGATGAAATTAATCCGCATGAATTACGCTGGCTGCGTCACCTGGGTGTG
>JANODZ010000363.1:0-3060 GCA_031412935.1 Anaerolineales bacterium | reverse complement strand
GACCTGCTCCCGTTTACCACAGGCGGACTCAGCGCTGAAACAGCAGACCACATGATCGAAAATGTGATCGGCATGTATTCGCTGCCGATCGGCATTGGGTTGAACTTCATGATCAATGGGCGGGATGTGATCATTCCCTTTGTAATCGAAGAGCCGTCGGTTGTAGCGGGCGTATCGTTCATGGCAAAACTCGTCCGTGCCGGCGGCGGATTCACTGCCACCACGACCGAATCGTTGATGATCGGGCAGATGCAGTTGATCAACGTAGTCAATATGGATGAAGCGCGGCTGAAGTTATATGAGCACAAAGCCGAATTGCTGGAAAATGCCGATCGGACAGAATCAACCATCCGCAAGATGGGCGGCGGCGCCAAAGATTTGGAAATCCGCCTGATCGAAGAATCCCCGATTGGCCCTTTCCTGGTTGTGCATCTCATCTATGATGTGCGCGACGCGATGGGTGCGAATGCGGTCAACACGGCTTGCGAAAGACTCGCGCCGCAGATCGAAGCCATCACCGGCGGAAAAGTGCATCTGCGTATATTGTCTAATTTATCGGATAGACGAATGGCGCGCGCGCGCTGCACCGTCCCAGTCAACGAGTTGACAGTTGGATTTGAAACCTTCAAAGGCGAAACCGTGCGCGATGGAATTATCGCGGCGTATGCCTTCGCCGCCAGCGACCCATACCGCGCCGCAACGCACAATAAAGGAATCATGAACGGCGTGGACGCGGTGGTGCTTGCCACAGGCAACGACTGGCGCGCGATCGAAGCAGGCGCACATGCCTATGCGGCGCGATCGGGAAGATACACTTCGTTATCGACCTGGGGTAAGGACGCGAACGGAAATTTGGTGGGCACCATTGAAATTCCGATGGCGGTGGGAATTGTAGGCGGCGCGACGAAGGTCCACCCTGCTGCACAAGCCGCCATAAAGTTGATGGGCATCACAACCGCCGCCGAACTGGCTGAAATCATCGCCTGTGTTGGACTCGCACAAAACATGGCCGCCCTGCGCGCCCTCGCCACCGAAGGCATTCAACGCGGACATATGTCGCTGCATGCGCGGCAGATCGCACTCGCCGCCGGCGCCACCGGTGAAATGATCGATAAGATCGCCGCGCAAATGGTGGCGGAAAAAGCGATACGTGTGAGTCGAGCGGAAGAGATATTGTTGGAAACAAAAAACATTTAACCACGAAGGACACAAAGAGCACGAAGGAAAACCTTATGGTTACAAAAAAAATTCTAACTCCAGAAGAAATCTCCGCCATCGTGGATGGACTCAACCCCATTGACTGGGCACAAATGGAATTGCTGGCAAAGATGCCGCCAGGAAAAAGGATTTACCCCAGCCTTCAAGCTAGCGCCATGATACGTGCTGGTTTACGTACTGCATTTAAGAGAAAATTTCCACAACTTTCCCTGCCAGAAATCAATATGAAAATCCTGGATTATTTGATTATCATGGATAAAAAATATGAACATGCTTGATTTTTATATTCGGGTTACAAAAGCGCTTGACGATATCGGCGCACCATACATGATCGTAGGCGCTTTTGGCGACACAATCTTCGGAATTACCCGCGCCACCAATGATGTTGACATCATTGTCGATTTACATGATAAGGATTTTGAAGCGCTTTCTCAAAAGTTTCCTCTTCCGCGTTACTACGCTGATCCTGAAATGATAAAGAATTCCGTTGAAATGGGGATTATGTTCAACATCATTGATTCAAGCGAAGGTTACAAAGCTGACCTTGTCCCGTTAAAACGCGAACCCGATTATCAAGTTGCCTTTGACCGCCGCATACGCGAGACTTTCACCGATGAAAACGATGAACCATTTGAAGCATGGGTCGCCCAACCAACTGACATCATTATCGGGAAACTACAGGCATGGAATGAAGGCAGATCAAACAAACATCCAGATGATATTTTTGCCATTTTATTTTTCTGTCTGCGCGGCTTTAGCAATTACCAGGTTGATATTGAAGAAGTTGCCGAATATGCCGCCCGCATTGGACAAGAGACCCTCGATATGTGGCTCAAAACGCTTACAAAAGTAAGAAATGAAATTGAAAAGGGAGATACGCCGCGCAGGTGGTGACTTCAATAGCCCGCAGGGCTTCCACGTATTGAGGCAAGACTTTGCGGCACTGCACCGCACTGCGTTCGGTGCAGTGCCGGTGAGCACCCTGTGGGTTAGTCCGCTGAACATGCGGGTTTGATGTTCGCGTTTTGGTATATGTAATCTCAAACTTATCCAAAGCAGAAGAGATTTTGAAGGAAATGCAATAACGAGAGTAAAGCTGATAGGCCAAGAGAGGCTTTGAAAGAAAGCCACGGTTAAGATGATGATCAAAATCAAAAAGATTGGAGATTCATCATGTTAACCTCACTCGAATGGCGAAAATACTACGAAGAAAATGCCCGCTCACTTTTGGAAATACCCTGGCATATTGGTCACGAACTTAATGAAGAAGAAAAACAGGCAATCACTTCCTCAGTTCAAGACTTTCAAGCAGGTGAAAGTTCGGAAGGCAGGCACTTAATACAATATGCGAAATCTTATGCTGAGCAAACAGGCGACTATGAATATGTAGAAGCAATCCGCATTTTTATCGCCGAAGAACAACGCCATGCAAGGGACCTCGCTCATTTTCTGCAAGTCAACGGGATACCTCTTGTAAAAACGACCTTCACAGATGGTGTCTTCCGCCGCTTGAGACAATTTCTCGGCGGGCTGGAGATTTCACCCATCCCAAACCTGCTAACTGTCGATACAAAGACGACATCCTGGCTGCCGTTGAACTGCCCATTGTTAGTGTCAGACTTGTCCCAGAGAATTCCAGAAACAAAAGATGAGGTGTTTGTGCTGTTTACAATTGGCGTATTGTTTATGCTGTTTGCAAATATAATATACGCTGAAACATCTTTTGGCCTTCCGTTAAAAGTCCATGTCCTGTTTATGGAATCGGAAAGGTTAGTCATGTTAAGGGCAAGGTCAAGCTCTTCAAAGTCGTTGGTGACGTTTCCAAAAGTTATGTTTACTCCA
>JANODZ010000362.1:0-2818 GCA_031412935.1 Anaerolineales bacterium | reverse complement strand
CAGGAAGGCTGGAAAGAGTCCCTCCACCAGAAATCCAATCCCCATTATGAAATAACCAATAATAATCGACAAGCGGCGCGAGTATGCATCGGCGACTACGCCTGTCGGAATTTCAAAAAGGAAAGTGGAGAACTCCACTGTCGTACCGACCAACACAAGCTGTACAGGAGTTAGCCCCGCAATCGTCGCTTCATACAACGACATCGTAACGAACATCATCGCGAAGAAGGTTGAAGCCGTAAACTCGATGAACAGGTATACCCTGGTTGCGTCTATCTTTAAATTATTAAACATAGTCACCCTTATTAATTTACCCTACATAAAATCGGATTGCGGACTTCAGTCCGTTCTTTCATGAGCAGCGGACTGAAGTCCGCATTCCCTACTTGAACACATGAAATGATAAAAGTACTTGCAGGTTATAAAATAACCTGCAAGTATGATTGAATTATGAAAATATACTTGCGACTTTGCGAAGCGTTGTGTGTGTTAGTTGCTTTTCAGCATTTGTTTCAATTTATCCAAACTTTCCTGCGGATCTTTAAACAGGATGCCCTGCATGCCAATTTCTTCACTGGCTTCGACGTTGATATTCATATCATCGACGAAGACCGCCTCGTTCGCGCTGACTTTGGCCTGCTCCAGCGCAATTTCATAGATTCTAGCTGACGGTTTCACCGTACCGATTTCCGCCGAAATGATCACGGTGTCAAAAATATCGATCATCTTTTCTTTGGTAATGAACTCACGCAGACCGCTCCAGGCATTCGAGATCAAGCCGGTATGCACGCTGCCCCGCAGCGAACGGATGAACTCCACCAGGCTGCGATCAATCACGTCGCCGCCGAAGAATTCATCTTGAAAAGATTTTGCTTCAGATACAGGGCGTTTCAGCCTTTTCAGAACTTCTGCCCAGTGAGCATCTTCCTTGATCTCGCCCACGGAAGCCCGCCGTGCAGAGTCGCTCCCAAATACGATTTTATCAATATCGGCATAATCCATGCCAAAACGCTGCGCCAGATGCTGGCGCGGAGACTGGTATTCGGTGCGCATGATCACTCCGCCAAAGTCAAAGAACACCGCGCGGATGGGCATAATTATTTTTTCTTGGTCTTACTGGTTACAGCCTTCTTCGCTGCAGGAGCTTTAGCCTTTACAGCCACCGGTTTTTTCGCGACTTTTGCAGACCCCTTAACCGCCGGTTTATTTTTTGATTTATTCCCAGGGCCCGCCTTCATGGTTTTTGAAAGTGGTACGGTCTTAAGAAAAGCAGAGGCCGGCGCTTCCTTTTTTGGGGGTGGCTGGGGCGCAGACGCCTGTTTTTTGGCAGCTTCCTGCCAATTGGGGAAGAACAATTCCATTCGTTGACGTGAAATAGAGTTGGCACGGCGACAACGCGGGCAATGCCCATCGTAGTGATTCATACCTTTTTCATTCATCAGGATGATTGCGCTCAGCATTTCGGTACGGCTGAGGGTAAATGGGGTCTGGCAATAGATGCAACGTAGGTTCATAAATATATCCTTTCAGGGAAAGCGAGTTTAGCTTGATTCTACACTGCTTTTCATCACTCTGCGACCCGGCTTTTTATTTTTGCAAATCAGTGCCCGCCCGTAGTTCTTTTTCGTATGTGACGAATTCGCTCGCCGCGTACATGCCCGCCCGCTGATACAGACGTGTTGCACCTGTCGGGTTGGATGCATCCACACCGAGACCGACGACAATTGTGCCGCGTTTGTAAAATTCACCAAACGAATGTTTTAGGAGCGCGAGTCCCAATCCTTTTTTACGCCATGCGCGGCGGACCGCTATCGTGCCGATCCAACCTTTGCCCATGCGATAACGATTCTGTGAAAAGCCCGCGATCTCATCACCATCCCAGGCGATCATCCACAAAGTGGAATCGAAATTGGGGTTGCCAAATATTTGATGGCTCCAATCTTCATAAGTCTTTTCATGGCTGCCCCAGTGATCGCGGAAAGCTTCATTATTCGCCTGCCAGGCAGCAACGGCATGTTCATCTTTGTTAAATGGTCGCAGCTCAATACCGTCAGGAAAAGTTACAGCGACAGGGGCTTCCTTCATCTTAATCTCCATCCGCCAATAGTAACGAATGGGAAAATAACCTTTGGTCGTGAGCAAGGCGTGCCCCGCTTCATCTTTATTATTGAAGAGGCTTTGAACGAAAACCCGCGCGTCAGGCTCTGCAAGTTTTATTTCAGCCTGTGCCCGTTCTTCTATTTTTTCAAGTAAAGATGTCCCAATGCCCAACCCTCGAAACTCGGGATGAATACATCCGTCTGTTTTGAGTTTATAGTGACCCGTTTCGTTATAAAATTCTTCGCTGCCAACGATGCGCCCGTCTTGGGTTTCCACAACGAAGACATCGTGCTCTACGCTGAAGCCTTCGCCTTTCCATGCGTTTTCCAATTCTTCGGCTGTCATCACAAAACTCGCATCGCCTTCCAATTCCGCGACATTAAGGCAGAGTTGTGCCACTGCATTCAAGTCTGCCCAAGTGGCTGGGCGCAGCGTCAGGCTTGGATCAAGATATGCTTTTTCAGTCATAATAGTATCCTCAATTAACTAAACCAAATTTCGTCCTGCGCGCAGTTCTTTCTCGTATGTGACAAACTCACTCGCCACATACATGCCTGCCCGCTGATAGAGCCTCGTCGCACCTGTTGAATTGGACGCGTCCACACCAAGACCGATGATATTTTTGCCGCGCTTGTAAAATTCGCCAAATGAATGTTGGAGCAGCGCGAGCCCAAGTCCCTTTTTACGCCACGGGCGGCGGACTCCCAACGAACGGATC
>JANODZ010000361.1:0-3845 GCA_031412935.1 Anaerolineales bacterium | reverse complement strand
CGACCCAGGTGCAGCTGGTGCTGGTGGCCTGCGCGGCAGGTGACGCCACATGGGCGTTGGCCCATTCCGATGTGCTTGACCCGTCGCTGGTAGCCACGGCCTTGGCCGAGTTGCGTGCCGCCACGGCAAGCAACCTGTCGGTACCGAGATAGGCGCGCAGATCCTCGGGAATGCCAGTTTGCATAAGCGCATCGAATTGCTTATCTATGTTTTTGAGTTGCTGTTCAATGATTGCTTTAGAAAAGGGATCATCCTGCCCGAGCATTTTAGCGGTCTGTTCTGAAAGGATATCTTCACTTCCTTTCAGCATATCAGCCATTTGTGACAGCACAGCGCGGTCTATTTGTTCAGCGGGGATGTGACGGCGGAATCCCGAATCATTTACAACATAACATGGTTCAGATCCAATGAGTGCAGATTCGGCGAGGCTGCCTGATTCGTCTATTACAAGTCCGGCAAAGAGGGGTTGATTGGGCATGTGTAAGATGTATGTCTTTGCGAGGGTGCTCTTGTTTTTTGCCCGAAGCAATCCCTGAACAATAAGGAGATTGCTTCGGCGGGAAGAGCATCCTCCTCGCAACGACATGCCATGAAATTAACTTTGTCTGCCTTCAACTGCGGCCAGGAGAATGCCTGCGGCCAGGCCGATGCGGCGATCCAATTTTAGGTTGATATCCATGCTGAAATCCACATTTAGTTGATACGAAAAGGGATTAAAATTTTGTTTGAGGTCAGCCACGCGGTCTGTGCCGAGGGTGATGTCATAGTTCTGTGGGATAAGCCCGCTCAGGAAGCGGCGCAATAATGCCAGACCCATGCTGTCTTCAAACAGTTTGCCGACTACATGATCACCCGCATCTAGAATTTCCCACTCATCACGCAGAATGGAAGCCAGACCTTTGCGGCGAAGCGCGCCAACTTTTTGGCCCGTGGCGCTATCCACTACATCGTACGCGGTGGAGAAATCAATAATTTGACGGGCTTTGATCATCAGCACTTCCTGCGTTTTGCTTTCATCAGAATACACGCGGATATCTTCGCGTAATTTGAACATCTTTTGTTCACTGAATAACACAAGCTTTCCACTTGGATCGAAGAAGCGGAATTTTCCTGCCAATGCAAAGACCTGTCGTTTGAGTAAATATTGATTGTGTTGGAATGCTGAGTTCATTTCTTTCTCCTTGTAGTGTTGATAATTATGGATTAAGCGAATTAAATGATCTGAACGCGGGTCCCTTGGCCGGGTAGATGAAGATAATCCTCACCCAGCGGGACCTTGGGACTGCTCCAGCGATAAATCCATTTGGCGTCCTCTGATCTTAGATTCACGCAACCATGACTGCGCGGGCGGCCATAATCGTTATGCCAGTAGGTTCCATGGAAGGCGGCACCTTCACCTGTAAAAAAGGATACCCACGCTACGCCGGGCAGGTGATAATAATTTGCAGCGCCATCTTCATCTTGATTGGTCATATGGACGGAAGGACCTTTATGGTAGGTGGAAAATTCGCCTGTTGGGGTGCGTGTCCCTTTTCCGCCGCTCGAACAGCGCACAGAGAAGACCATTGTATTTCCTTCAAAGGCTGTCACCGTCTGCTGGGGCAGATCCACATGGATTAATTTATCGGCAGCGGGAATATTCGGCGAAAGCAAAGTCAACTCTTCGGCTGGGATGAGGCGCAGGTTGTGATAAGGGACATAGTATGAGGTCTGAAGCTGACTGTCGTAGATTTCATACCAGATGCTTTTTTCTTCGCGCGTGACGATAACTTTTTTTACCCAGTGGGTGCTGCCATAATATAAACGATATCCGTTTTTGGAGTTGATGTATGGGTTAAGGCGGGTTTTACTCACTGGCACACAAATCTCAGCGAGCTGGCCTGCAGTATGAATTTCATAGACAGGCGTTTGATATTTTGTCTCCACGGGTTGGATAACGCCTGAATAAGAATAACCGTTTTCTATTTGATACCATGTTTTGTTAAACGGATTCCCATACCCTTCATCGCCTTCCACTTCACCTTTCAGTTCAACGACAACATCAAGTCCAAATCGGTGTAGCTCTTTGGATTTGAATGAAGGCGCATCATAAAGCGGAATGCCGCTCTGGGTTATACGACCTTGCGACGCGGGGGGAGCGGCTAAAGCGCGGTCAATGCCCAATTCGGAGAGAACAAGCCCGAGAGCGCCTGAAGCGGAAAGCTTTAAAAAGTCACGGCGGGAAAGGTTATGATTTATCATCAATGTTTATTACAGATAAATTTTCATACTGAAATTTTTATAATACGATCTCGACATTCGTTCCACTGCCTCCAAAGGAAAATTCCTTGTTAATAGAAACTTGTGGCGAGGTCCAGCGGAACAACCATTTTGCGGCTGGGATGGATAAGTTGATGCAACCATGCGAGTGCGGGCGGCCAAAATCATTATGCCAGAAAGTGCCGTGAAATGATATGCCGCTTTCTGTAATATATTGCACCCAGGGTACGCCCGCCAGATCGAAGCCGCTTGCGGTAATATCGCCGGCCGCCATGTGGCGCGATGGACGTTTGTAATAAGTAATGAACGAACCCTTCGGCGTGGTATAGGTGCCGGCGCGGAAGATGCCGCCTGTGGAAACTGAGGCTACAAATACTGGGCTGTTATATTCATACGCGATGACCATTTGTTGTTCCAGCTTTACCAGTATTTTTTTGTTCGAGTTTGGGATATCCGGCGAAAGCGGAGCAAGCTCATCCTCGGTCATGATGCGTAAATGTTCTGCGCGCGCATAATACAATTTATCAAATTTATCGTCACGCACCTGATACCAAACCTGACCATTGTTGCCGGTTGATACAGATTTGATCCAGTGCGTAGTTTCATAATACATGCGATAGGCTGCTTTGGAGGTCTTATCTGGCGCTGTATATGCATCTGTATAGGGTACGCTGATTTCAGCAAGAAAACCCTTTATTGGAATATCCATACGTGGTGTATTCAAGATCGTCCGAACGGGTTGGATATATCCTGAATACACAAAACCTTCGTTGCCGATTTCATACCACACGCGATTATGAGATTTTATATCGTCGCTGATGGCGGCATTCGTGATGTTTAACAACAAATCACGCTGACAGATCTTCACCTGCGTGGCCTCGCTCGATGGGCGGTCATACATCCAAACGGTGCGCGTGGTCACCCGCCCTTGAAGTGTGGCGTAAGGGTCATCAAAACGAAAATTGAGCGCAGGCGAAATTAAACTTGCCAGCCCCAATCCGCTCAATTTCAAAAAGTCACGCCGGGAGATTTTTTCCGATTTCATTTTTTTTCAAAAACTTTTTTAACCACGAAGTCCACGACATTTGCGCCGCACTGCGTTCGTTGCAGTGCAGGTGAGGAGCACAAAGGAGAGCAAAAGAAAAAACGAGTTTCTTCTGTGTTTAAAGGTTTTGCTCTTCCTAATAATGAACATTCACCACAGTCCCCACCGAGGAGAAGTTATACAACCACTCTGAATCTGGGATGGTGAGGTTTACACAACCATGACTCATCGGCGTTCCAAAATTATTATGCCAGTAGGTTCCATGCAGCCCATAGTCTTTATAGAAAAACATTACATTAGGAACATCGGGCAAATAATACCCAGGTCCGGTCATTGCTTGCGAACGTACTTTGATCCATATTTTGAATTTTCCCGTTACAGTTGGGGTTTGCCATGTCCCGGTTGAAACAACAAATGAATTCATGAGCGTCTCGCCTTCATAGGCATAGACGCGTTGTTGTGAAAGGTCTATATCGATCCAATGTGTTCCGACATTGCCCGCCACTTGCGGAGGAATATACGGCGCAACGGTTGGCGCGGT
>JANODZ010000360.1:0-1735 GCA_031412935.1 Anaerolineales bacterium | reverse complement strand
CGAAGTTGACGGTCTTTCGTTGACGCGCTGACTGCGTGGCCGTTCCGATCTGCCGATCATCGCATCCTGAAACTATCCCGTACTATCGCTGATTTATCTGGTAGTGAAGAAATTCAATCCGCGCAGCTGGCTGAGGCGCTGCAATATCGGCCGAAGATCATCATAGGGTAAAAGAATCATCGTTAAGAATCTCGAGGAGCCTAGGTGGATGAATTTACCTAATATGTAATGTTTCCGTAATAAATTCCGCTTATACTATTTGCTTATGCACATCGCCGTCGTAATACCAACTTATAACGAAGCGGAGAATTTGCCAAGGTTGCTCTCCTCTTTATTTGCGCTTCCACTGGATTTGAGTGTTTTGGTTGTAGACGACAATAGCCCGGATGGCACAGGCGATCTGGCTGACGAGTTTGCAGCAGCAAATGCTGGAAGAGTAAATGTTCTCCATCGGCCTGGAAAACTTGGACTTTCATCAGCATACGTGCAAGGGTTCCAGCATATGCTGGGTAAGGGTGCAGATGCGATTGCCCAGATGGATGCTGATTTCTCCCACAACCCAGCGACACTAATCGAAATGATAAAAAAACTGGAGGCTTGTGATGTTGTCTTTGGTTCGCGATACACCGCGGGCGGCAGTGTTGACATCCAATGGCCGTTCTGGCGAAAGGGGCTTTCATCCTGGGGGAATTATTATGCCCGTACGATTCTAGGAATCCATTTGAAAGATATTACGACTGGCTACCGCCTCTGGCGATCAGAGACTCTTCAAGGGATGCCTTTTAGCAGTATTCAATCAAAAGGTTATATCTTTCAGGTTGAGATGGCGTACCTAGCGCACTGTCTGGAATACCGAATGAAAGAGACCCCTATTTACTTTAATGACCGGCGTCTCGGAAAATCGAAGATGTCATTTGGAATTCAGTTCGAGGCGGCTTTCCGTGTCTGGAAGATTTGGTTGGAATATCGCAATCTGTGTCACGCAGGTCAGGCGGGTCGCATTCGCCAATTTGAAACAGGGATCTGACTAACTCTCGAATTGATTTCACCACCAATTAGAACTGGAAAAAAGTTATGCCCCCAAAACCCTGGAAAACATTATCAAGCCGCTCAATTTACAAAAATCCCTGGACACAAATACGGGAAGATATTGCCGAGATGCCAAACGGCAAGACTACTATTTATGGTGTCATAGAATGTGGGCACTGCGTAGGCGTGTTACCCTTTCTTGACGAGAAGCAGGTTGTTATGGTGCGGCAATACCGCTATGTATTCAACGAAAATACCCGTTGGGAGATGCCAACCGGAGGAGTAAAACTCGCAGAGGAATGGATCGATGCGGCTCGCCGTGAATTACGTGAAGAGGTCGGCTATGACGCGGCTGAGTTGGAACCTATTAGCACATATTACACCAGTAAGTCTATCGTGCAGGATGCGCGCGTGTTGCGCTGCTGTGAGCCCGGAGAATTTCGACTGCTATCCGAGCTTCGAGGCTGGCAGTTGTCGGTGCCAGTGGAACTGGTCGACGATGGCCATTTTCTCGCGTCCCATGCAGAATTTTCTGAATGGGCGCAGGGGCGCAAGCAACTGCGGATGGAATATTTCTATCGGCTCATGCGCAAAAAGCACGGTCTGCTGCTGGACTCACATGGCGGGCCGCAGGGTGGCAGCTGGAACTACGACGCCGAGAATCGTCGGGGCTGGCGCAATGCCGAGGAGATACCGCAGCGGCCCG
>JANODZ010000359.1:0-2502 GCA_031412935.1 Anaerolineales bacterium | reverse complement strand
CCGCCTTCGCTTCAAGGTTCGTCGGCTTGGTTTCGGACTCAATCGTCATGCGTCGTAACTTAATTCGGTTTTCCTGAAGCTCAGCACCCTGGGAGGCGACTTGGGCCTTCAGCTGATCCACTTCTCTGTTTAATGATTCGGTGAGGGGATTCGGTTCAACCGCCTTCGCTTCAAGGTTTGTCAAGTTGGTTTCGGACTCAATCGTCATGCGCTGTAACTTATTTCGGTTTTCCTGAAGCTCAGCATCCAGCGAAGCGACTTGGGCTTTCAGCCCATTCACTTCTCTGTTCAAAGATTGGGTGAGGGGATTCGGTTCAACCGCCTTCGCTTCAAGGTTCGTGCGGATGGTTTCAGACTCAATCGTCTTGCTCTGTAATTTTTTTCGGTTTTCCTGAAGCTCAGCATCCAGGGAAGCGATTTGGGCTTTCAGCGCATCCACTTCACTGTTCAAGGGTTGGTTGATGGGATTCGGGTCAACCGACTTGAATTCAGATAAAAGAGCTTCAAACCGGGTGTATTTGCGATTTGGTTGAGACATAGATGGTTACCTCCTCGGCCAACTGCCGATAATTTTGCGCGCCACGGCTTTGCGGGGCATGGATCGTAATAGGCCGCCCGGCTGCCTGGGCTTCACGTAATTTGGTATCAAACCCGATGATGGTCTGCAAAAGGCCTTCATTGAAATATTCCCGCAGTTGTGCGTGCATGTGAGTGTGAAAATTTCCGCGCCTGTCAAACATGGTGACCAACAGGCGATAGACCAGCGTCGGGTTGGTCCGATCACGGACAACTTTGACAAGCTCAAAAATATCCATCAAGGCTTGAATGGAGAAATACTCGCACTGCGTGGGGATAATCAGTAAGTCTGCGGCGGTTAATGCATTAATGATCAGCGGCCCAAGCGAGGGCGGGCAATCCAGCAGAACATACTTATAGTCCGCTGCAACCGGCCCGCTTAAGATCTGGCGCAGGCGGTATTCATAATCCGCGAGTTGGAATAAATCACGTCCAACGCTGAGCATGCCGGCATTGGAGGGGACGATATCGAGACCCTTCAGGTTTGTTCCCAACCGTACCTTTGCCAGGTCAGCTTCGCCCATTAATGCCTCGGCAATCGAGAAGGACACTTCAGCAGGATCGATTCCGACGCTGCTTGTCAGGTTGGCTTGCGGGTCAAGATCGATCATCAATGTCTCAGCGTGTTTTTCCACCAGGCATGCGCCCAGACCGAGGGTTGTGGTGGTCTTGGCCACTCCGCCTTTTTGATGGCATATCGCAATTACAAAGGGCATCGTCTTTCCTCTTTCCATGCTCACGCGGGCTTGGATCCGTTATTGCCAAATCCAGAAGGGGAGGTCGGAACCGACTCGTCTGGCAGGGATGTGATTGGGGGAGCTTCCAGGATGACACGTGTTTCTGCAGACCGCAATGCGCGGCCAAGTTGGCGGGCTGCCATTTGTAATGCGTCTTCGATCGTGGTGGTGCTTTGAATACTCTGGTTGATGAAGCTGATCGTGGATTCATGTTCCGCTCGTTGTTGAGCTATTCCATAGGAGCGCGCATTAAGCAATGCGAAGGCGATCTGGCCCGCAAGGGACTGCAATATGTCCACGTCTTCCTGCTTCAATCCGTCGGTGATGTTTTGCTGCACATCCAAAATACCCAGCAAATTATCGCGGATCGAGATGGGCACAGCGATTTCTGATTTGGTTTCAGGCAGTAATGGGTTGGGAAGCCAATCAGGATCCAGGGAGGTGTTTGATACGAGCACCGGAGCATTTGTCTCTGCGGCACGACCCACAAGGCCTTTGCCTTTAGGGATCCTGTGACCTTTAGCCAGGAGTGCTTGCCCGACCAAGCCTGTGCCGCCCGCCATGACCAAATCGCCGCTTGTTTCGTCAAGAAAATAAATATGGGTATGGTAAAAGTTGAAGGCGTTCTTTACCTGCTCCACCACTTCAATCACCAGTTGATTTTGGTCAAGAATCGAGGAAAGACGGCGGCTGACTTCCACGGATGTGGTGAGCGCTTTGGTACGATCTGCCACGCGCTGTTCCAATGAGCCGATCAGCTCGCGCAATTGGGTAGTCATGCTATTGAATGTGCCAGCCAGAATACCGAACTCGTCGTTGCCCTTCACATTGGCTAAGCGGTTCAGGTTGCCGGCTGCGATGGCTGAGGCGGTCTCCGTCAGTTCGCCTATAGGTTTAAGCATGTGGCGAATGGTAAATCTCGCCAGAATAAACATCAGAATGCCACTCAGCGTGATCAATAGGGTGGACAGCTGTTTAAATTCGAGTCCTTGTAAAAGCAGTTGGTCTTCAGGTTGTTGTGCGACAATGCCCCAGCCGTTATCGAGCACTCCCAGGTAGGCACGCCAGCGCTCGCCGGTTTCGTCGGTGAAGCTGATCTGGCCGGTTTCCCCTTTACGCAGGGCTGCCACGGGTGGGTATTCACTCAGGTCGCTCAGTTCCGTTTCATTAAATGCAGGGTTCGGGTGCG
>JANODZ010000358.1:0-1622 GCA_031412935.1 Anaerolineales bacterium | reverse complement strand
TTCTCGCCGATCTGGCGCACTTCCGCGAGCGGGTGAGAAAGCATTTTGCGAATGATCATTTCAATCACACGCGCATTGGCAGTCAGCCCGACGTTTGCGTTTGCGGCGCCCGGCAGGATGAAGCAGCAGCGGTCCACATATTGTGAGCGGATGCGGCGGTCATAGCCTTCGTCGCTTTCGTTCTCGCGGCGCGGGGATTTGCTGAGGATGAGATTCTTAACAGGTTCGAGCGACCCTGCATAGGTCGAGAAGAGGAAGCGCACAGTCTCGATAAATTCAGCACGCAAAGGGTGTCCATCCAGTTAGGGTGGAATGGTGAAATCATCCGCTCCCCATTTTTGATAGCGTGTGGATTTTTCGGTATAAGAAGCCAGGCGGCTGCTTTCGATGGTTTCAATGGCGATGCGCGAAACGTTTTCAAAAGCCATGTGCAAAACCGCATGTTCGGCCACGGAAGCATGACCATAACCCACCACCCATTTCTCATGGAATTTTGCAGACTGTTCATCACTTAACTCTGCGGCGATCTCACGAAAAGATTCAGGCGCGCGCGATGTCTTTGCAAATGCAACCGCAATGGTTTCAGGGCTGAGGGCGCGCGGGGAAAGCAGGTAAATTTCTCGTTCAGGCATGATATCTCCAGTTTTTAGTAATCAGCTGCCAGCTATCCGTGTTTAGTTGGCGCGGGTTATAAATGATATTTTTCTATAAGTCAATAAAAAAGCGACCAGCCATTGGTCTGCTGATCGCCGGGTGTTTTATCCCATCGGGTGTTTCATGGGCGCCCCACCCAGTAAATGCAGGTGGATGTGAAAAACAGTTTGGCCCGCATCCGCGTTTGTGTTGAGGATGAGGCGATAACCGCTTTCGGCGATCTCTTCCTGCGCTGCAATTTGTTTCGCAGTTGTGAAGAGATGACCGATTAATTGTTCATTGTCATTGGTGAGCATGTTGACGGAGTCGATATGTTTGTTCGGCACAATTAGTATGTGAGTTGGCGCGGCGGGGTTAAGGTCGCGGAAGGCTGTCGCTTGTTCGTCACGATATACATTCGTACTTGGAATGTCGCCTGTGATGATCTTGCAAAAAATACAATCGGTCATGATTTACCTTTTTTAGGGGACGGGGATCAGTCCATAAGTGGGCGCGCAGACGATATCGTAATAGTCTATTTCAGTTTTTTTGATCGCTTCTGCATAGGCGGCTGCCTGACTGCCGATTGTGCGAACATTATCAATGGCTAATAAAGCTTCAGAAGGCCAATAACGTGGAAGCGTCATTAGTGGATCTCCAATTTTGCCTTCCGCGATGTAAGCAGGACGGAGTGGATCCAATTCGTCTGCAAGGGGAACCCAGTTGTACATGACAGGTCCGCGTGAGTTGGATGTAAATCCAAGTTGATACTTAAGTTGGATGTAAATCCAAGTTGATACTTAAGTTGGCGTGCCGCTTCGACCGGTCTTTGTCCAAAACCACCGCCCGGCCAGATAAAGGCAATCGGGGATTTGCCGAAATGTTCGGCAAATCCATCTATTGATCCTTGTAATTCCCTGTTAATGACGGCCTTGGATGAGTCGTCGCTGAGATAGGTGCCAAACATTACGCCGTTTGGTTGATGGTCC
>JANODZ010000357.1:0-2824 GCA_031412935.1 Anaerolineales bacterium | reverse complement strand
GCGGCTGTTCATAACGCCAAAATGGACCAAACGACCACCAACGAACGGGATAGGTTAATTCATTTTGTTTTGCAGCAATCATACGCGCAAGACTGGGCGTGAGTTCGGGGCGAAGCGTGACAAAATCTCCGCCGCGATCCTGAAAAGTGAAGGATTGCTTCCTGACAAGTTCTTCGCCGGATTTCGCCGCGTACAGATCGATGGGCTCGATGAAGGGCCCATCATATTCCTGATAACCAAAACCCTGAGACGCCGCGCGCACTTTTTCAAAAATAAAATTGCGCAGAAACATTTGCTCAGGGTAGAATTCGCGGGTGCCTTTTACGGTTTGAATTTTGTTTGCCATGGTGACTCCAACGCGAATTCTATCATGAGTTTTTACGGAGATCTTCAAAATTCAGATGTTGAATTTTGATTTGACTTTGGTATAATTGATGGATGGTTATACACGTAGTTGCGACTTTAGTCGCAGATCATGCAAACGACTGACCCACAAGGCGCTTCGCAAGTCGTCACTACATATTATAGGAGAGACCCATGAAAATTGATTATCAAGAACCCAGCAAAGACCTGCTCATGCGAATCGACATTCACGAAAAATATGGCTCTGCCAATATTGACGTGTGGACCAACGAATTACTCAAGCCGCTTGCGGGGATGAAAATCCTGGATGTAGGCTGCGGCGCGGGAAAACTGTCTTTTCTATTTAATGAATATACAAAGGGCGGCGCAGAGATCACGGGCGGCGACTTCTCGGAAGAGCTGCTTGATAAGGCGCGTGAGAAAAACAAAAAGATCGGCACAAATATTGATTTTCAATTTTTAGATTTCAACCAGCCTTTCAATTTCGCGGACAACACCTTCGATTTGTGCACGAGCGCATTTGCCATTTACTACGCTTCTGATCTGGACTTTACGTTTGGTGAAGCTCATCGGGTGCTTGCTCCCGGCGGACGGCTCTTTGTCTCAGGTCCATTGCCTGAGAATAAGCAAATGTTCTACGATATCATCAAAGAAGCAACGGGCGCTGCCATTCCCCGCATGCCTGGCTCTTCACGCTTCAAAGGGGATATCTTCAATACGATCAACAGGATTTTCGCAAAAAGCGAGTTACATAAATTCGAGAATCATCTGACCTTCCCCGAAGTTGCTCCGTTCATTAACTATGTGCGTGCTTCATTAGGCGAGGACCGCAAACTTTGGACATCCTTGTTTAATGGCAATGACGAATACGAGGCCTTAATCGGCAGGATTGAAGCGGTTGCCAACAAATGGTTAAAACGCGACGGCAAATTGGTGATGACCAAAGTTGTCGGCGGCATTTTGGCAACTAAATAATATAGTAAATAGTAAATGGTAATTATCATTTACTATTTACACTTTACCAACCATGAATTTCTTCGGCAAAAAAGTCCTATTCCTCGGCGCGCACCCTGACGATATTGAGATCGGGTGCGGAGCTTTGATTCACAATATTGTTCAAAAAACAGAGATATTGTCCGTAACACTTTCAGATAACCACAAAAATCCAGATTTGAAAAATGTAAAAGGCGAGCACATCAAATCGATGCAGGTTCTCAATGTGCCTGAGGAAAATCTCGTATTTGGCCCATTTCAAACACGGGTCTTTCCAGATTCGCGCCAGGAAATTCTCGAATATTTTCTGAAACTCCGCAAAGATTTCCATCCTGATTTGATCTTTACCCACAGCAAGCAGGATGTTCATCAGGATCACAACACAATGACAGATGAAGCTCTGCGGGCGTTTCGCGGAATTACCGTTTTAGGTTTTGATGTTGTCCGCTCTTCGCATGGATTTTTTCCCCATTTTTTGGTGGAGGTTTCGGAAGAAGATGTCAACGCCAAGATCAAAGCATTGGCTGAATACGAAACTTATCGCGATCGCTATTACTTCAACGCTGAACTGACACGCTCAATTATGGTGCGGCATGGAGCACTGGCGGAACGTCCCTTTGCGGAAGGGTTTGATATATTAAGGATCGTGGGAGAATTCAAAAACAAAGATTAGAGATTGGGGATTGGCATGGAATTAGGCAGGCGATTGGTGATAAAATTCTCAAACAAAATTCTGCGGAGGGTAGATCATGCAACAAAGTTTTACAATGAACGGTCTGCAAGCACTGCTTTATTTCCCATTTAAAGACACCGAAAGCCGTAGAAGATTATTTGTCGCATCTGCATTGGGATTCGCGGGTATTTTCATCCCGATCCTTCCATGGCTGCTGATGCTTGGATACGCAGGGGCCATTATGAAACAGGTTATTGTTGACAAACAAGAACCCTCGATGCCCGACTGGAAAAACTGGAACGAACATCTATCGCTGGGCGGGAAGCTATTTGGGGTAAATCTGATCTACTCAATCCCCATAATCATCCCAATGCTGCTTGGGTATTTCGGAATGATGCTCCCAGCTTTCATGGGAATGTTATCCGGAGATCCTGATAGCTACTCGAATTCAGACCAGTTTTTGGGAATCACGATGCTTTTCTCATTTGGAGGCATGGCCTTATTCGGTGTCGGCATGTTCTTCAGCATTGTTATCTGGGTCTTTTTGCCGCCTGCACTTTCTCATGTGGTTGCAAAAGATTCATTCGCTGCCGGATTTCAAGTCCGCGATTGGTGGAAAATATTCAGGGCAAACATCGGCGGCTTCATCCTCTCGATGGTCATTGCCGGCGGACTATACATGGCATTAATGTTGGTGATGCAAATCATATATATGACCATTATTCTGTGCATACTCCTGCCATTCCTGCTTGCTTTTGTCGGTGCATATTTAACGATTATCGTTTTTACTCTATT
>JANODZ010000356.1:0-1793 GCA_031412935.1 Anaerolineales bacterium | reverse complement strand
AAGAGACTTCAATCTCTGCACTACAGAGAGCACGCACACTCTCAACACTGCTAGAGTAAGCGAAGACAACGAAATTAGCATAACGGAGGATACCAAGCTCCACACCTAGCTGTAGAATGTCTATTCAAACAACACAAATGCAGGTACAGCAACGGCCAGTTACACTTACTTAGGTGATGCCAACCACACTGGTAGTTCTGACAGCAAAACATTTGAAATTGGAAAAGCATCGTCAAATACTTTAGTTTCTATTGTTGGAGGACCATTTACTTATACAGGTTCAGCACAAACACCGGCCACAGTTAGTGTAACAGGCGCGGGTGGCATGAGTTTGTCTCCCGTTGCGAGTTATCAATCGTGCCGCCCAGATCAGTTAAAATTGTCTTAAGTAAAAACGCCGCCAGAATCGCGCCTGCAAATTGCGCAGCCCAATAAAACCAAGCCTCCCCCCATTTTATAGTGCCGTTCCAAACAAGCGCCCAAGTTACCGCCGGGTTAATATGCGTGCCTGAAATATGCCCGTACGCATAAACAAAGACCGCCAGCGTAAAACCATGCGCGAGGGCGATGCCGACCAACCCTGCGTTAGTGATGCCTGCACTCATGCCCACAAACACCAACGCGAAGGTGCCAATAAATTCGGCAAGAAATACTTTTGAATTGAACATTTTCTTCTCCGTAAATATGATTTGAAAAATTATAACCCTTTTAGTCTCGATACGCTACGCAACCACTGTCCAATCCCGTGCGCCAGCCAAAAAGGATTTGCCGGACATGACTTTTCTGCCGGCCGGCTGGACTTCCTCCAGAATCAACGCGCCCTGAATAGATTGAACAGTGGGTCTGCCCTCGAAGGTGAATCTGGTCCCGCTGACCAAACCTTTCTCCCCACTGACAACGGATGCGCGCAACACCTTGAGCAGATTCCCATTCCACTCGAACCACGCACCCGGCCACGGATTCATCGCGCGCACACGGCGTTCCAATTCAATCGCCGGGCGCGTAAAATCCAATAATCCATCTTCCTTCTTTAACATCGGCGCATATGTAAACCCATCTGTCGATTGAGGGACAGGCTTTAGATTTCCAGAAAAATATTCGGGCAGGGTCTCGATCAGCAGATCCGCTCCCAGTGTGGATAATGCCTGTAAAGCGGAGCCCGTTGTAACGTCAGGCGTGAGGCGGATGGATTTTTTTGCAAGCATAGGGCCTGTGTCGAGTCCCGCATCCATTTGCATGATCGTCACCCCCGTCTCTTCATCCCCGTTTAAAATTGCGGCGTTGATGGGCGCCGCGCCGCGCCATCTTGGAAGCAGGGAGGCATGCACATTAATACATCCAAAGCGCGGCAGATCCAAAACATCTTTTTTCAAGATCTGCCCAAATGCCGCGACAACGATCAGCTCGGGTTTCCACGCGCGTAATTGATCCATGGCAGCAGGCGCGTGTAATTTTTCCGGCTGCAAGATGGGAATATTTAATTCAAGCGCAAGAGTTTTCACAGGCGCAGAATTCAATCCACGCCCACGCCCCGAGGCGCGATCGGGCTGTGTGACCACGCCCACAACCTGATAATTACGTGAAGCAACCAGAGCAGAAAGGGTTGGCAATGCAAAATCAGGCGACCCCATGAAAATGATGCGAATGGACATGCGCTGATTTTACTGCCTCTTGGATTAATTTGAAACACTTTATTCAGCCAGTACTCATGGGTGAATAGACTGGTTGCATGATAATGAATTTAGTTGTAAAATACTTGAAATTCAAACCAACTTATTCGGAGGAATAAATTA
>JANODZ010000355.1:0-4048 GCA_031412935.1 Anaerolineales bacterium | reverse complement strand
CATGTGGCCGCAGGCGTTCCTCACCCTGCGGTTTTTGATTTAATACCGCAGGATCTCACTTCCTGCGATATTTATATTAAGGAATATAAAAGATCATGAATACAAACGATTACGTCGAGTTTTTTAGCGAGTTGGACGATAACGAACAAACCAATAATTTCATGCAACCTGATAAAAGGCGCGAGCATGTACCTGCGCGCAATCCCAAGAAGACGCCTCCCGCGGAGCGCGAATTCGTCCACGCTCAGGATGATTCCCGTGCCGGTTTCAAATACACGTACAAAGCCGCGCGCTTTGAGGAGTGGTGGTTGCTTGAATCCCTTGGCGATTTCTATGAACATAAATGGATTACCGATGTGTTGCGACGCATTAAAGGCGGCAAGGAAGCAAACGTTTATTTGTGTCGTGGCAGTGATGCTGCTGGTTCTGGGCTTGTCACTGCCAAGGTTTATCGTCCGCGCTCGTTACGCAGTCTCAAGAACGATGGCATCTATCGCACCGGCCGCATTGATCTTGGCGTGGACGGTAATCCGCTTGTGAAAGCCGCCGATGTCAATGCCATCCGTAAGCGCTCGAATTATGGCGAGGAACTTCGGCATCAATCCTGGGTTGCATATGAATTCCAGACTTTGGAAATGCTTTACGAGGCTGGCGCCGATGTCCCCAAGCCGTATGCGATGGAGAAGAACGCCATCCTTATGGGCTTTATTGGTGACGATGGGAATGCCGCGCCGACTCTCAGCAGTGTGAAATTACATCGCGATGAAGTCAAACCGTTGTTCGACCGCCTCGTTCTTAACCTGAACCTACTGCTCGACAACAAGCGCATACACGGCGACTTATCTGCGTATAACATCCTCTATTGGGACGGTAGAATAACGCTGATAGATTTTCCACAAGTCGTGCATCCTGATATGAATCCGTCCGCCTGGGTGATCTTTTTGCGTGACGTAACCCGCACCTGCCAGTATTTTTCTGCGCAAGGTTTGAGCTGTGACTCTTTAAAACTTGCTTCCGAACTGTGGACATCACATGGACATAAGATTTACCGGGAAGTTGATCCGAAATATCTGGATGCTGAGAGACCTGAAGATCGTCAAATTTGGGATAAGCAGAAATAAGGTTTATAGGAGTGCGTCTTGCAGTCCGCGCTCCTATCCTCTTTCTACAATCATCCATTACAATCCAACATAGGAGAATCAACCTATGAATAATGTTCGCCCGCGTTTGACGATGATGAACGAAGAACAAATACAGGAAGCCCATAAAAATGTGCTGAAAGTATTAATGGAAACTGGTGTGCGTGTTGATTCGCCTTCCATTCTTCAAATCCTCGAACACAAACTCGGCTTGAAATCGCAGGATCGCCTTATCAAATTTCCGCCTGAAATTGTGGAAGAGGCGATCAAATCCGCGCCAAAAACCATTGATATTTATGATCGCCGCGCAGAACACAAATTTAAATTAGGCGAAGACCGTCTGCGTTTTGGTGTGGGTGTCACAGCGCTTTTTTATCAGAATCCATACGACGAAACGCTGGATATTTTCAAGCGCAGGAATTTTCAAGACCTTGTCCGCCTTGGTTCAAGCCTGAAGCATTACGATGTGGTTTCCACGGTCGGGATCATTCGGGATGTTCCCGAAGAGATGACGGATCTATACGGATCGCTTGAACATATTGCAAACACAACCAAACCTTTGGTCTTGCTGGTTTCGGATGAAAATAAATTCCCCGATGTGATGCGGATGTTTGAAATGCTGCATGGCGACCTCGGGAGCAAGCCATTCATCATTCCATACTTCAACCCTGTCAGTCCGCTCGTGATGAACGCCGGCACAGTCGATAAAATGAAAATTTCCATCGAACGCGGCTTGCCGATCATCTTTTCAAATTACAGCATGGCCGGAGCGTCCACGCCGCTGACTCCGGCAGGCACGCTTACCTTGCTTATGGCCGAATTACTTGCCGGGCTGGTGATCAGCCAGACGATAAAAAAAGGCGCGCCCATTCTGCTCGGCATGCTGCCTGTTTATTTTGACATGCGCACCATGCTCAACTTCTATGATCCGCAAAGTGTACTCATCAGCGTGGCTTGCTCAGAAATGATGAAACATTATGGATTGCCGCATTGTTCGACATCCGGCAGCGGCTCTGGCTGGGGCATGGATTTGATCGCGGCCGATACGTACTGGATGAATACTTTTTCGCTTCTTCTCTCACACGGACACCTGGCTCCGTTTATTGGAGATTCACATGGTTCGAAATCCATCTCGCCCACAACCTTTGTGCATGTCCACGAGATCATTGACCAGGCCCTGCGTTTTCAGAACGGTTTCCAACTGGATGATGTCAACTCTGCTGTGGACGAAATTGCCTATGTGGGTCCCGGTAAAAATTTTTTGAAATCACCATCCACGCTTAGAAATTATAAAACTGGATATTATGTTAGTAATGTATACCCACATTACAGCATGGAAAAGTGGCAGGAGGCAGGCGCTAAGACTGCGCGGCAGGTTTTGCGCGAAAAGACACAAGACCTAATGGCATCTGCGCCCGCGCCGGATGACCACGATGAATTTATTGGGAAAGGGGAGGAATTTATATCCAAAAATGATAACTAAAACTCCCACCATCATTCTATTTATAATATTTGCGTTCCTTCTTTCTTTGCTGCCCATTTACCCACTGTGGGCAGAGGGCCGCGAAATTTCACAAACAGGTGAAACGTTGTATCAGGAATTGCGTTTTGTTTCACTTGCTGAGTACAATGCTTCGGAAATATTTGCAAGGAACGCTTGGGGAAAACCGATCCTGGTTATTTATATTGTTTTGAAAATTGTCAATTACATCGCTTTGTTTACAATCTCGTGGCTGTCTGCTTTATTGCTCGTTGGATTAATAAAAAGGGTGTACTTAAAAACCTAACTCATGGATATATTCTTGGGTTTATCGATTACCTGTTAATCTTTCCCCACAACCCGTAGCCTTCATTTCTTCTTTTTTCGCGCCGTTCGTGTTGTTCATGGATCTGCTGTACGTGATCTGCTTTCTCTTCGATCGCAGCTTCCAGCCAAAGGCGGCCTTTCTCAGCGGTGGCATGACTCCCTGCGCCGTATGCCCCGGTTTTTGTATCATCATCCCAGGGTGGATTCGCAACCAGCGCGCCGCCTTCGATCCAATCCATAAAATAATCAGGCGTTGCTACAAAATCTGTTTCATCTACAACGCGTTCCATTTGACACAAATCAGGCCGCAGATGAAGCATGTAGGATGTTTCGAGTTCGCCTGCGTGTCCCATCCCGCCGATTTTTGATGTGCGGTATTTTTCCAGCGCCGCTGCGCCAATCCTGCCTGAGGTATGCAGAAAAGCTGTCGCGCAAAATATTCTGCGGTGACGTTCTCCCGCATACTTGACGATATTAACCAAAAATGAACTGTTGCCGCCATGTCCGCTCATGAAATAAAAACGATCAAATCCGCGACTGGCAAGGACATCAATTACCGCAACCCAAAAATCCTCAAAGGTGCGTCCGCCTGAATTCATGGTTGCCGCAAAAGAAGAGCGGTGTGTGGAAACTCCATAAGGCATGACCGGCAAAGTCCAGCTGCGTGTAGGCAATTTGATCACAGTGCCTTTGGCAATCGATTCAATTATGGTGGTATCTACTAAAAGGGGGAGGTGAAATCCATGTTGTTCTGTGTGGCCGATCGGAATCAAAATTACTTTTCCGCGTTCAGCATCAGATGGCAATTGAGAAAATGGTAAATCATGCGTTGGATGGGGCAGGCGCAGGGTGAAGGCTGAATGCTGATGAAGAAAAACGGATTGCGGATCAATTCCCTGCGGGGCAAGACAGTACACGCGTGAAAACCCATCGTCTCGCAAACTGTCTAGCAGATTAAAAATGTATTGAAAAAAGATCGGCTCGGGCAGTTCCAATCCACTGCCGCGCCAACCGAATGGGAAAGCCGGCAGAAGTCCGATTCTGGGAGGATTACCCAATTGGTCAGCGAGCAGGTTCAGGTCGTAGCCTGAGCCGAGTGGAA
>JANODZ010000354.1:0-3990 GCA_031412935.1 Anaerolineales bacterium | reverse complement strand
CTCAGCCGCCGGCGGGTCGACCCCACAGGGACCGAACCGAAATTGCCCCAATCCACCTGGGCGCATTCCCCGGGAGCGAACTCCAGCATGAGGTAGGCGGGTTTGTGCAGCGGTCGGGCTTGGCGGACAAAGTCCTTCAAGACGCTGTAGCCGCCGGTATAGCCTTGGGAGCGAAGTTGCTGGAAGATTTGTTGAGCGGTATAGGGGTGGCGCTCCAGGAGAACGACGATTTGCGCCTTGAAGGGATCGAGTTTGCGGGGACGTTTGGAACGGGCGCGTTGTTGGTAGGTTGGTTGGTGCATCCATTTGAGAACGGTCTTGAGATTCAAGCCCACCTCCTGGGCGATCTGGGAGGGCTTGAGCCTCGGCAAAAACTGGAAACGCCTGCATAAACTTGTTTATTATATTGGTCCGCTGGCTGTGCTTCATTATATATGGAGCAAAAAAGGCGATGTCCTTTCATTGCAGGGTGAAGTGGTCAAACCGCTCATCTATGGACTCATCATTGCGATTTTCCTCATCATTCGAATCCCGCCGATTCGAAAAGCGCTCGCGTCCTTCTCGACCCGTATGCTGGCTCTGCTCCCCAGAAAGAATCAGCAACCCAAGGTGGATACGCCTTAAAAAAATGCATCCGCAGATTTGCCAGATTATGCAGATTGGTTTTAAATCTGTGAAATCTGTGCAATCTGCGGATGATCTTCGCTATATCCTAAAAGATCCCGCGCAGCAGCAATAGCAATCCAATCAGCGCCAGCGGAATACCCACGATCGCGCCAACAATCGTCAGGCTGACGATAACACCGATAATAATGAAGACCACGCCAAGCACCATTGCCACGAAGCGGCCTGTCATTTCCACGATCAGCGCGATTAATTTCCACAACGCGGCAAACGGCCATAAATACCAGGGGATATGTTTTTTTGTTTGAGTTGTCATTAGTGCCTCCATTTTTTATTTACGTAAATCCCAATGAAACGATGCGGGGTAGACCGAGGACTGAGGACAAAGGACCACGGTCATTCGTCCTCAGTCCTCGGTCATTAATCCTTTATAATCCATCCCATGAAAATGAAAGCTAAATTTAATAAATATTGGTTGATTCCGCTGGCGCTCGTGCTGACAGTCGGCCTATACTATATCCCACCCATACACAGCCGCCTCGCCTGGCGCGTGGATGCCCTGCGCGTGCAAATCATATATTATTTCAATCCGCCTGGAGATATTGTCTTCCAACCCGGCGGCGGGACAAATCTCAATATTGAAACAGTGATCGCCACCACGCGCGCCGAATTTCTAGAGACGCTCACTCCGCAGATGACCCCGACTTTGACTCCTACGACCGGCCCAACACTCACACCAACAGCCACATTCACGCCCCTGCCAAACGCCGTTAATTTAGAAGGGGTTACCTACGTTGACCAGCATGAACGCTGGAATTATTGCGGCCCTGCCAATTTGACCATGGCGCTTAACTTCTGGGATTGGAAAGGCAATCGTGATGATGTTGCAAAAATCGTCAAACCCGGTTCGGGCGATCTGCGCGAAAATTTTATTGACCGTAACAAAGCTGATAAAAATGTGATGCTCTATGAACTTGTGGATTTCGTCAACGAAAACACAGAATATCGCGCCCTCATGCGGTACGGCGGAGATGAAAATCTTGTTAAGCGCCTGATCGCCGCCGGGTTTCCTGTGGTTGTGGAAAAAGGTTATTATGAGCACGACACAACCGGCAAGATCAGCTGGCTTGGGCATTACCTCTTCACCACCGGCTATGATGATACCCGCGGCGGTTTTATTGTGCAGGATGCATATACCAAACCTGGAAAAAATATATTAAGCAAGTATGGCGACTATCAGGAAGGATGGCGGGCTTTCAATTATCTCTTTATGGTTGTATACCCCGCCGATCGCGAAGCAGAGGTGCTGACTGTGCTGGGTCTCTGGGTGGACGTGCCCTGGGCGGCACAACACGCGCTAGAGTTAGCCGAAAAAGATATCTTGTCTATAAATGGCAATGACCTGTTCTTTGCATGGTTCAACAAAGGCACAAGCCATGTCGCTTTAAAACAATATACCGATGCCGCGAATGCATACGACCAGGCCTTCTCACTTTATGCAAGCTGGGATGTAGAGAAGACAGATCGCCCCTGGCGCATGATGTGGTATCAAACCGGACCCTACTTTGCCTACTATTACTCGGCACGCTATCGAGACGTGATCAACCTGGCCGATACGACCTTGACTGATCCTGCAAGCAAACAAGAACGCACATTGGAAGAGTCCCTGCTTTGGCGCGGCCGCGCTTACTACATGAGCGGAAATACTCAAGCCGCAGTGGATGATTTCCGCGCTGCGCTAAAAATTCACATCAATTGGATTCCCGCTGTTCAGGCATTGCAAGATTTGGGATTACAACCCTGATAAAAAGGTTACAGGTTGAAAGTTGAAGGTTTCAACTTTCAACCTGTAACCTTCCAACGGATTAACTCTTATGAAACTCCTCCACTTTGCCGACGCACATATAGACATGGCCAACTATGGGCGCCACGATCCCAAAACGGGATTGCCGGTGCGTGTGCTTGATTTCCTCAAGTCATTGGATGCCATTGTTAATTCTGCCATCTCCGAAAAAGTGGACATGGTCATTTTTGCCGGTGACGCCTACAAAGACCGTTCGCCCGCGCCGACCTTTCAACGTGAGTGGGGCAGACGCATCATGCGTTTATCGCAGGCAAAGATTCCCACATTACTTTTAATCGGTAATCATGATATTTCTCCAGCCGCAGGGCGCGCGCATGCGCTTCAGGAATTCAAAACGTTACGAGTCCCCTTCGTACGCGTGTTGGATGAACCCTGTTTTCTAAAACCAACTGACTTGTGGGGTTTGCCCGTCCAAATCATTGCCATGCCGTGGATCGCCCGTTCGGGGCTGATGGCTGCAACAGGTGAGACCGATCCAAAAGAGGCATTTGCGCGCATTGAAGGAAATATCGGTGATTTAATTGAAGGCTGGCTTGAAGAAGCAGACTCATCCCTGCCGATTATTTTCACAGCGCACGCATCGATCGAAGGCGCAAAGTATGGCGGTGAGAGACTTGTGATGCTCGGCAATGACCTTGTCCTTTCAGGCAGTCTGGTGAAGAATAAGAAATTTAATTATGTAGCGATGGGACATATCCACAAACCGCAGGATGTGAACGAAGGCTTTCAGCCGCCTGTCATCTACCCCGGCTCGATCGAACGCGTGGACTTCGGTGAAGCACAGGAAGATCGATTCTTTGTCATTGCGGATATTGAACATGGAAAAGATACGGAAGTTGAATGGATAGAACTTGCAGGGGCGAGAAAATTCATAGACCGCCGAACAGTTCTCAGGTCGAATGAGAACGTGACCGAGGCTCTTAAAGACGCATTACCCAGCCCGAAGGAAATGTCTGAGGCCATTGTGCGCTTATCGGTGGAATACCCCAGAGAATGGGACACATTGATAGACGAAACTGCTATAAGAAAATACGCTGAAAACACATTTGAATTTCATCTCGTGAAACGTCCGCAAAGCGAAGCGCGTGTGCGCATTGCCGAGGGACAAGTGGTCAGCAGTTTGAGTCCGCTGGATCTGCTCGCGCAATATTTTGCCGCATCCAAAGCGAAGGATGCGGATGAACTGCAAAAACTGGCACAGGAAATTATTTCCGAAGACACGCTGGACGCCTAATTCCTTTTCCTATTTCTATCGGGTCATTGATCCTATGGAGCATTCATGCAGATCATCACCTGCATTAGGTCCGATGCTCTCGGTCTGAACCCCGTCCTGCTTATCTGGGCAGTTGTTAATAGACCGTGATACAAATTGTAAAATCAAAAATCTTCTGCTTCATAAAAAATTTGGGAGAGCAAACTTGACTTCGGAAAGAAAGCTGCATTTTCTGTTCAGGGACCTGGAAAGGTCTCTGGGCGACGGTCCGCGATTTGAAAGATGCGGT
>JANODZ010000353.1:0-4825 GCA_031412935.1 Anaerolineales bacterium | reverse complement strand
TTATGGATATAGTCCGCCGATCCATTTTCATGATTACCTCACTTTCACTTCCTTGAAATCATTAAATAAACCACTGAATAATAGGGACGGTTTATTCTTCAAGGTCATTTCAAAAAAATTGAGCAGGTATGTGTTGACGATCTCGGTCACGCGCCTGCCATTCAACGCACCCTTCAAACCAAGCTGGCTCGCAAGCGGGGAGAGCGAGGGCAGGTCGCTAAAATCAAAATGTTCTGTGCCAGTAATGCTGATGACACCCGCATTATTTTCAATGCGCGGATAAAATTGATTGAACAATTTATTATTCCTGCTGTCTGCCAGGTCTGTCCAACTCTGGCTGAACATAAAAAAGGAAGGCTGCGAAATACCGTTTTCGATCACCTCGGCAGAAACCGGGCGCATGAATGGGTCCATACCCAGTACGGCCTTGCAGCGCGCATCAACGCCGCAGAATTGGACCGCCGCCCCGCCGCCAGTGGAATGTCCATAAACCCCGATGCGTTCCAAATCCAATTTTTGGAAGAAGGGACTGTCCACATCAGCATTGTAGTCTTGAAACTGATTCAGCACGAAGGAAATATCCTCAGCCCATTGATTGACCAGAATACGCGCCACAACTTCATAATTCGAGTCAGCTGCGTTCTCGGGTAATGCTTTCGGATTATTCGTTGCTACGGTCCGATCTGGGAATACCGTAATCACCGCTCCATAGGTATGTTGTATCGCAATGACTACAAATCCATGACTTGCCAATTCTATCGCTTGACCCGTGTTTTGTGTGTTGAATCCAAGCCAGCCGTGCGAAAATATAATAAGCGGAGCCAGCTTGCTTGTTTCTGCCAGGGGTAGATCTAAATAAGCGGGACTGACCGATAACGCAAGATGATCAAGAAAAAAAGATGGCAGTTCAAGAAGACCGCTGGAAATCGCAGGCGCATAGATTTCAGCATCAGACATCCATGGGGCATGTTTAGCAGTGGAGGTCATCCGGGCGGGATACCAAACTTGCGCCATGAGTCTGCGCGATTCATCTTTGCCTGAATATAATTCCTTGCGGCTTGTATCCATGAATTCATAAATTGTCGTGCCTACTTCATTTGGTCCGCTTGGCTGCTCGACCTTCGGAACAGGCAGCAGAATCGGCAAGGCTGTTGAAACAGCAAGCAGGATGAATATTAAGATGGAGGCGGCAGGTTTTAGATCCCGCACGAAAAAAGTCAGCGCAGAAAATATGAAGGTCAGCGCATAAAGTGGAATCATCTGCCAGCGGTAGCCCTCAAAGTAAAAATGAATGAGGATTAAGAGTAGCGTAAATGGTGGAGCGAGCCCAATCATAAAAGGACGCGGGTGCGGCCATATGATATAGATCGCGAGAAGAATTGGAATAACGATTTCAATTGGACGCATGTTTTTCCTTTTTTAGCACATCCCCATTTTATATGATTTCGCATAAAATAGAGCCTGGAGGCATGATGGTATTATTTTCCTTGAGTATTTTTCTTTCTTCGTTTTTATTGTTTCAAATACAGCCGCTGCTTGGTAAGTTTATTTTACCGTGGTTCGGCGGCACACCTGCAGTGTGGTCCACGGCGATGTTGTTTTTTCAAGTGCTGTTAACAGGGGGATATGCCTACGCCTATTGGCTCGTGAAACGTCCAAAGCAAGGCTGGGTGCACATCTTATTATTGGGAATAACAATTGCGCTTCTGACGGCGCTCGGGCTGGTGTGGTCGTCCCCGATCACTCCCTCCGCTGACATGCGTCCTGCCGACGTGAGTTTTCCTGTATTCAAAATATTCCTGTTGTTGACGGTTTCTGTCGGCCTGCCATATTTTGTACTCGCTGCCAACGGCCCGCTAATGCAGGCCTGGTTCAGCCGTGTTTTTCCACAACAATCTTACGCGCGGCTCTATGCATTATCCAACGTCGGCTCCTTGCTTGGCTTGCTGGCTTATCCAATATTGATCGAACCTTCACTGACACTGGTTCAACAAGGTTGGGCATGGACGGGCGGTTTTACCCTTTTTACCCTGCTCGCGGGTGTTTTGGGTTATCAGGCCCGTGTTGAAGGCAGCGCCGTCATTGTTAAGGTTTCGACAACTGAAAAGCCTTCAAGGTCAATGCGTATCCTGTGGATCATCTTAAGCGGCACAGCCTCACTTTTTCTCCTGGCTGTCACTAATCAAATCTCGCAGGAAGTGGCGGTCATCCCGTTTTTGTGGATTGTGCCGCTGGCGATTTATTTGCTCTCGTTTATTCTTGCATTTTCCGATTCGCGTATTTACGAACTGCGCATATTTACCTTGCTGTTTGTCGTGGCAAGCGTTGCCACCCTGTGGAATTTATTCGGGAAGGATTCGTTGAATGTGCTTGTTCAGATCGCGATCTATAACCTGCTGCTGTTCCTGGCCTGTATGATCTGTCATAGCGAACTGTACCTTTTACGGCCTCACGCTAATCACTTGACGAGTTTCTACTTAATGGTCTCCCTGGGCGGAGCCTTTGGCGGAATTTTTGTTAACTTGATCGCGCCATTCATCTTTATCAGATATTCGGAATTCCACCTGGCATGGCTGCTCACGATCATGCTATTGGTTTTGAAATTATTGCCGCGCACCTTCGCGCATCTGCATCATCAAGCCCGCGCAATGAGCCTGGCGTTTTTAATCGGTGTTGTTCTTTTATCTTTGGGTTTGGGACTATATAAGAACGACTTGTTTGTAGAGCGGAATTTTTACGGCGTGATTCATGTGCAAAAACAGGGCTCGAATGTAAATACCTTGCTTCACGGCGTAACAATTCACGGTTTGCAATATTTAAATGACCGCGCGCGCCCAACGACATATTATGTAGAGAAAAGCGGTATTGGTTTGCTGTTGCTTAATCATCCTCAACGCGGACGGGGAATGCGGGTGGGTGTCCTCGGGCTTGGCGTGGGCACGCTTGCAGCTTACGGTCAAGAGGACGATGTATATCGGTTTTATGAAATCAATCCAGCAATCGTGCGGCTGGCTGAAGGGGAGGACGGTTACTTTACTTTTCTAAATGACAGCAAGTCTGATATAGAGGTGATAGTTGGTGATGCGCGAATTTCTCTCGAACAGGAGTTGGCTTCAGGCAGGCCCCAGAATTTTGATGTGCTGGTATTGGATACTTTTAGCAGCGATTCGATTCCTGTTCATCTTGTCACAAAACAGGCTTTTGCCTTCTATCTCAAGCATCTCGCCGATGACGGGATCATTGCCGCTCATATTTCAAATCGTCATCTAGATCTTAGACCCGTCTTCTGGCAATTGGCGCAGGAGTTTGACCTGGCAATCGTTCAGGTGAATAAAGCTCCATCGCAGGCTGAAAACGACTTTCCATCCGAATGGATTTTATTAGCGAGAGATCCCGCGCTGCTGAAAATCCCCGAGATCAAGTCTCAGGCCATTTCTTTCGAAGGCTATGCCACTTCCATTAAGTTGTGGACAGATGATTACAGCAATTTGTTTCAAATATTGAGATAAGGCTTTAATACACTCTTTATAATGCCACGCCCAGCACTGCCACAAAATGCGCCGCCGCGGCAAGCAGTACGAAAATATGCCAGATTTCATGGAAGCCGAACACGCCCGGCATGAAGTCAAATATTTTTGTAATATAAATGATCGCGCCGATTGAATAGAGCACGCCGCCAATAATAAGCCATGTCAACACCCAGGCCGGGAGTGCGGCCAGCAATTGTCCGCTGGCGCCGACACATAACCAGCCCATGATCAAGTAGATACCCGCGTTCAACCAACGCGGTGCGCGGATGATAAATACTTTTACACCGATGCCGATAATCGCCAGCGTCCAAATAATTGTTAACATACCCCACTTCCAAAAGCCTGTGAACGCGTTAATACAAAAAGGGGTGTACGTTCCCGCGATCAGAAAGTAAATGGCGGCGTGGTCAATTTTACGGTATGTTTCCTGTGTTTTTTCCTTAACCTGCACCATGTGATAGGTGGCGCTGGCCGCAAATAAAAATATCAGGCTGGCGCCGTAAATGATCAATGAAATAACTTTTGCGGGTGAGCCCCAGCCAATAATTACCAGGGCGATCAATCCCACCAGCGCCAGGATGGCTCCAGCCCAATGTGTCAGGCTGTTGACCGGCTCTCGAATTTTATTTATCATTTTGACGCCTCTTTAATTGCGTTGAGTATCAATAAACTGCTTGATTTTATATTAACTATTTTAACTTCCAAATTGAATTCTGTGTGGGCAAAAGCAGATTTTATTTTTGACTCTAGCGACTCAGGCGGACTTTCACCCGTTACTTTAAACAACCACGCCAGCAATGGATTTTTTGGCCAGGCCGCCAGCAGGATGATGAGCCTGCCACTGTTACGAAGGACTCTGTGCGCCTCTGATAGAGTCTGCTTGTCGAAAATATACACAGTTGGAAAAGTGGAGAGGATCGAGTCAAATGATTCAGACGCGAAGGGGATCTGCTGGGCGAGTGCGCGTGCCAGCCGCTGCATATTGCCGAGCCGGCGTTTGGCGAGCTTTCCCATCTGCGCTGATTCATCTATTGCAACGGCGAACAGGCCGCGGCGTAGAAGGATGCGCTGCAAATGACCGGGGCCATGTCCCAGCTCAAGGATGCGAGTCCCTTCTATAAATGGGAGAATGCCATAGACCCAGTCGTTCCACTTTCCAAATGAAACCGTTGCGGAAACATGCTGATCGTTGCCCGGTACCCTTTTTTTTTGCTGCTATGATAATGTGAGACAGTGCTGTAGTGAAAATAGAACGACGGTAAAGATAAGCACAAACATAAAGCAAGAGAAGAGAG
>JANODZ010000352.1:0-2111 GCA_031412935.1 Anaerolineales bacterium | reverse complement strand
TGCCTGCCCTGAGCCTGTCGAAGGGGTCCAGTGCATATCATCCTGGTGTTCGTGCAGGACGCGGTGTTAGCCGCCGTTTTATTTTTCAGAAAGCCAATTTGATAAATGATTCTTTACACGATTCAATCGTTCGCTGGAAATTTGACCTATTGCGCCGAGAAGAATTTCTCCTGACACAACCGCTAACCGCCCAACTCGAATTACGCTTGTAACTTTTAACCCACTTTCCCCAAAGTCTTCATCACTATCATTGATGATTTCATCAAACCCCGAAATATGTTGACGAGTTTGTGATGAAATCATGCAGATAAGCCAATCATCATATTCGCCAGGCAATTTCCCCAACAAGAGAGCAGGGCGCAACTTACCTTCTTCAAGGTCAGTTTGCGGAAAACGAAATACAACAACCTGCCCCGCTTGTTTCATGCAAAAACCAACCGTATATCAGAAATATTATATAAAGCGGGTTCATCTTCCATATCGCGCATTGCTGAAGATAATGATAAAGAAGCCCAATCTTGCTTTTCTTGCTGTTCAGCCTTCATCAATAAATATTGAACAAAGTCAAACAATTCTTCCTGAAAAGAATAGGGAAGTTTTTGCGCGTACCGCTGGATTTTCTCGTCAAGTGTCATGGCTTTTTACTCCATTACTCATTAAATACTACATAGTTTATATTGATTTTACACCAATAGCGGAAAGGTTTTGAAACTTTATTTTGCAAGGAAGGTGGGATGAGTTTCTACTTGGAAGGAAGAAAACTCGAAGCCAGACGCTCTTCCACCTCCAAATCCAATATTCATACTTTCAATTCCTTCCAAACTTAACCTCGGATTTGGGGGAGGTGTCCAAAGGACGGAGGGGGCGGGAGCAGGGAAAACTCGAAGCCAGAGAATTCTTTAGAACGAAGCGTCCCAACCATCCAAGGCTATGTTGGGCTTAATTTAACATTAAATATTAGACCAATATCCCGTGCTCAAGTCTTTATTACGACCACATTTTTCGCGAGGGTTTTAAATCTTTCTCCGTTTGACTGCACGACCGTAATGGAAATATGACCGGTTTTCCCGGTGTTGATATCCCTGACTATGCCAGATTTTCCCCCATGAACACCGCCAATAACTTTACACTGCGCTCCATCAAAAACATCAACCTGTGTTTTTTCTTTCATAATATCTCCTTATCTACATTCTGTATGGAGTTTACCTCCAAGTGGTAAAGATGTAAATAATATTTGAGAGAGTTACGTTTATTCTGTCCTCGCAAACCAACCTCCACAAGTTAAAACTCATCAAGGAAAGAAGATTTTTACCCCCTCGTTGGCAAAGTTAGACAGATTGAGACCGACCAAATCCATGGCAGACCAAATATTATCCCAAAAGAAATCTGAAATTGGAGAATCCATCCCCAGCAGAACGAAAACAATTAAGAACCCAAAGGGTCGCAGGAAACGCGTGAATTCCAATTCATGCGGCAGAAAGGGTTCAAGAATGCCAAAACCATCCAAGCCCGGGATCGGCAGTAAATTAATGAATAAGGCAATCATTTGCAGCAACGCCAAAACGCCAATCGCTGAAAGAAATTCAAGTGGCGCTTTTGAAAAAATATAATAAAAGGGAAGTTTGCCAAAAGGCAGCGCCAACAGCAGAAGACAAAGGAGGTTTGCCAACGGTCCCACTGCCGAAACAAGGCTGCGATAGCCCGGCTTTCTTAAGGCGTGGACATTGATGTAAACGGCCCCGCCTGGAAATGCAATTCCACCCATCAGCAGTAACACCAATGGAATGACAATACTAATAATGGGATGAGTATATTTAAGCGGATTGAGTGTCAGGTATCCCTTATGTTCCACGCTTTCATCTCCGCCCCAAAACGCTGTGACGGCGTGCCCGAACTCGTGCAGGCAAAGCGAGACGAGCCAGCCGCCGATGATAAAGGCGAACATGAACATCTTTGGGTTGTTCCCAATGCCAAACCATAGAAACCCAGCCATGGCCACTGTAAACAAAACCAGGCTGATAAAGATCGGGCTGATGCCATTGCGCATGGCCCTTCCTAGTGTTTTCGGCAAAGCAAAGATGGGACCTTTGGCAATGGGTATCTCTTTAAAG
>JANODZ010000351.1:0-3461 GCA_031412935.1 Anaerolineales bacterium | reverse complement strand
TTGGTTGCTACTGGTGAAGTTGCTGTCCGCATTACATGGGATTACAACGCCCTCGCCGCTGTAGATTCTTATGCTGGCAATCCCGCAACCGCGGTTGTTGTACCAGCTTCTGGTCGTTTTGCTGGTGTGTATGTTCAGGCGATCAGTGCCTATGCCCCAAATCTTGACAACGCCAAATTGTGGATGGACTTCCTCTATTCAGACGAAGGTCAGTTGCTTTGGATGAAGGGCTATTGTCACCCGATCCGTGAAGTTGACATGCGCGCGCGTGGTGTGATCCCAGCTGACTTGCTTGCCAAACTGCCAGATGTTTCTGGCGCAGTGTTCCCAACTCTTGATCAGCTAAATGCTGCTAAGGCGCTCATTACCGAAAATTGGGATGCCGCAGTCGGCGCGGATGTTCAAGCTGCCCCGTAAGAAATAGAATTTGATGTGATATTGCGAGACCCTGCCCATTGGCAGGGTCTCGTCCTAGCAAGAGATATGTTGAGGTAAACAGCTCATGGCTCAAACTGCTCTTAACTCAAAAAATTTGGCTCCAGCAAGTGATTGGAAAAAATGGCTTGGCGTCGCCCCATTTTTTATTTTTGCAATTCTATTTCTTGTGCTACCTTCGTTGAAATTGTTTGTTGGCAGTTTTACAAATGAGGATGGTCAGTTTACTTTTACAAATATTCTCCAGTTGTTTCAAGAACAATATATCCTTGATGCTTATTGGCTAAGTATTCGTATTAGTGCAGCGACGGCAATTGGCGGCGGTATTTTTGGATTTTTACTCGCATATTCTGTAACGGTGGGGGGGTTGCCTAAACCATTACGGTCAGCCTTGATCACATTTTCAGGCGTGGCTTCAAACTTTGCAGGCGTTCCATTGGCGTTTGCTTTTATAGCTACACTTGGGCGTCAGGGTCTTGTAACTGCGTTGGTTAAAAATATATTTGGTGTTAATCTATATACACAAACAGAATTTGATTTATATACCTTTTGGGGTTTGAGTCTCACATACATGTATTTTCAATTCCCGCTTATGGTGTTGATCATGGCGCCTGCTTTGGATGGGTTGAAGCAGGAATGGCGCGAAGCCGCAGAAAACCTTGGTGCAAGCACCACCCAATATTGGCTGCGAGTTGCGCTTCCTGTATTGCTTCCTTCCATTCTCGGTACGATGATTCTATTATTCGGTAATGCTTTTGGCGCGTACGCTACAGCCTACGCGTTGACGGGGGGCAGGCTCGGAATTATTACCATTCAGATCGGGGCACAGATCAGAGGTGACGTGCTGCATAATCCTGGTCTCGGTTATGCGATGGCGATGGGAATGGTTGTTATCATGGCAATCTCATTGACGGGATATTCCTGGCTTCAGAAAAGATCTGAAAGGTGGTTACGATGAATATACTTGTCCGAAGTCGCCGCATTCCTATTTGGAGTTGGGTGTGGTTTATATTAGGCGCTGTTTACTTCATATTGCCTTTATATGCAACCGCGAATTTTTCACTCCGCATGGAGCGTGATGTGATCGGTATCAAAGCCTATATTACCGCCTTTGAAGATCCTAATTTTCTGGAATCTTTTTTATATTCAAACCTGCTTGCGCTTGCCACCATCCTTGGCAGTATTGTATTGATTGTTCCGACAGCCTATTGGATACGTTTGCGCCTCCCCGAAGCACGACGAATAGTAGAGTTCATTACGCTTCTTCCTTTTGTGGTTCCTGCGATCATTTTAGTATTCGGTTTGATTCGCATTTACAGTTCCCCAGTCAATATCCCATTAACTGATATTGCAATCATACAACCCCTCACAAATTTTAAATTCGGCACAAATATTTTAATCGTTGCAGGTTATATGGTCTTAGGATTGCCTTATATGTACCGTTCAGTCGATACTGGCATGCGGACTGTGGATGTGCGTACGCTCACAGAAGCGGCTCAAAGCTTGGGCGCAAGCTGGTTTACGATTGTGGTTCGGATTATTCTGCCCAATATTCGCACTGCGCTTTTGAGCGGAGCATTGCTTACTTTCGCCATTGTAGTTGGAGAAGTGACCCTCGCTTCTTTCCTCGGGGTACCTGCTTTTGGTCCCTATCTTTTTCTACTCGGACAGCATCGCGCTTACCAATCTGCCGCGCTTTCATTTGCAAGTTTTCTTATGACATGGGTTGCGATGGGGCTGATTCAATTATTTACAGGCAGCCAGGGACAATCCGCGGGCGCACGCTGAAAATTACTGGAGATATCAAATGGCATACTTAAATCTCACCAATATTACAAAGCAGTTCGGCAGTGCTGTGGTTGTGGATGATTTCAATCTGGAAATCGAAAAAGGCGAGTTCGTTTCTTTTCTTGGACCGTCAGGGTGTGGCAAGACAACCACTTTGCGTATGGTGGCAGGCTTTGAAATTCCTACATCAGGTGCGATAACGCTTGGTGGAGTTGATATCACCAACAAGGCTCCAAACCAGCGTAACGTGGGGATGATCTTTCAAGCCTATGCGTTATTTCCAAACATGACTGTTGCCCAAAATATCGGCTTCGGTTTGCGCGTTCGCAAGGAATCTGAATCGGCTGTCAAAGAACGTGTGCAGGAAATGGTCAGCCTGATCAATCTTGAAAAGCATGCTGATAAGTATCCTTATCAACTCTCGGGCGGTCAACAACAACGGGTGGCGTTGGCACGCGCGCTTGCAAATCGCCCGCAAGTGCTTCTATTAGATGAGCCGCTGTCAGCCTTGGATGCTAAGATACGTGTATCTCTGCGTGCAGAAATTCGCGCTATCCAAAAACGGTTGGGCATTACTGCCGTCTTTGTAACTCATGATCAGGAAGAGGCTTTGTCTATCTCTGATCGTGTGGTTGTGATGTATGAAGGCAAAGCCGAGCAGGTAGGGACGCCGTTTGAGATTTACAATTTTCCGAAGACTCAATTTGTAGCAAACTTTGTCGGCTCGCTCAACACAGCCGAGGCTGAAGTTTCAGACCCTGCCAAGGGACTCTTGAACGTGGACGGTGTGCAATTTGTCACGGCTTCAGATATCAAATCGAGGAAGAAAGGCGAAGCCATACGTGTGTCCGTTCGTCCGGAGCGTTTCAGTTTTGCAACCGAAATAAAGAAGGATAATGTTTTGGATTGCACGATTGAAAATATCACCTTCCTTGGCGCGGTCGTCCGGATTCAAATAAAGATAGGTAAGTCCAATTTCAACATGGATACTTTCAACAATCCATTCCTTGAACTTCCCAAGATCGGCTCAAAGGAACTAGTCACTTGTTCAAAGGAAGCCGTGCTGGTTTTACCCTCGGCTACGGCCATCCTCGACCGCTTCTTGCACCACGCCGACGTGATCACGATTACCGGCAGAAGCTATCGGCTGCGTGGAAAGGCAGGTAAGGAATCTGTGGCAAAACAGGTAGAGCAGGCCGACGAAGCTTGCGAAGCGAAGGTGTCATGAGGTATAGAAC
>JANODZ010000350.1:0-4332 GCA_031412935.1 Anaerolineales bacterium | reverse complement strand
CACGGTGCGCCGGACCAAACGCCACCACAGGTGGGTTTGACTTTCATATTCGACCGCCCTTGGACATAAATTTGGCTTCCCTGATTATTCAAAGAAAGCGAGATGGTCATCACCATCCAAATTGGCAGTTATGTTTCTTGGGCTTCTTCTGATCCAAATCTCCTACGGCGGATTCACAGCCGGACTGAAAGCCGGTCATGTTTCAGCTACCTGGCCCCTGATGCTCGGCAGATGGATTCCGCCCAATCTATTTAACTCGTTTATCAACATCTTTGAAACCCCACAAACGATTGTCTTCATCCATCGCTGGTTTGCATTTGTAGTATTGGCGGCAGTGGTCTACGTCTACTATGTGGCGCGCAAAACAAATTACCAAAGCGACCTGCTCAAAGGTCTGCAGTGGTTCATCGCAGCAGTCACATTACAAATCATCCTGGGCATTCTCACGATATTATCGTATGTCAACATTGTGGTCGCGCTCCTGCATCAAGCGGGAGCCATCGCCTTGTTCGCACTGGCGATATATTTCATACACAGATTTAGGGCATTGGATAGAAAGCAAAAAAAGTTAAAACAGATTTATTCTTGAGGCTGTTTTAACTTACCCTGCTCGTGTAAAAAAAGTCACACCGATCATGCCAATTGCTAATCCGACCACTGATGCTCCCCACGAGAAAAAATTCAATGCAAAGCTGGAAGGCAAAATATGAATAACCATCAGAAACGGGAGGATGATTCCCAATAGCATCAGGACCAAGCCAAGGGCAAGCAGGAAGTGGGGAGATTTCATTTTGGTTGATACAGCCAGCAGGCAACGAAATGATTGGGTTCGGGTTCAAAGTCCACGGGTACTTTTTCATCACACAGCCCTGCAATGGCTTTGGCACAACGCGGGTGAAAACGACAGCCGCTGGGCGGATTGATCAAACTCGGCGGCTCACCGGGCGGTATATCTTTGAAGGTCTCTGCATTTCGTGCATCGGGGTCTGAAGTGGCGGCGAGCAATGCCATCGTGTAAGGGTGTAAAGGATTTTCAAGCAGGCGGCGGGTATCCCCTTTTTCAATAAGTTTGCCTGCGTACATCACAAAGATGCGCGCGGAAAAATATTTCACAGTTGAAAGATCATGCGTAATATAAATCACTGTAAGATTATATTTTTCCTGCAACGCATGCAGGAGTTTCAAAATTTCAACACGCACTGAAGCATCCAGCATGGAGACTGGTTCATCCGCCACGATCAGCTTAGGTTCAAGGATCATGGCGCGCGCGATCACAACGCGCTGCTGCTGTCCGCCGCTTAGCATGTGCGGAAATTTTGTTAAATAATCATCAGCCGGGTGAAGCTTCACTTCGCTCATTACCCTGCGGATGCGCTTTAATCGCTCCGCTTTATTTTTGACGCCGCTAATAATGAGCGGTTCTCCCAAAATTTGTTCGATATTCATAAAAGGCGCCAGCGCGCTATATGGATCCTGCTGGACATAGCCAACTTCAAATCGGTACGCGCGTAAATCTTTGTGGTTGAGCTGAGTGAGGTTTTTACCATCAAAAATAACTTCACCGCTGGTGGGGATATTGAGTCCGAGGATCGTCTTCATCAGGCTTGACTTGCCGCAGCCTGACTCACCGACAACTGCCACAGTTTCCCCTTCTGCCAATTCAAAGCTGACGTCATCCACTGCTTTAACATTCCCGACCCGGCCGAATCCGAATCGGCGCAATTCATACCACAGACGCAGATCACGAATGGATAGTAATATTTCCCTGGGTTCTTCGGTTTTGAAAGTCATTCTGTTAACCTTTCGTAATTCAGCGATCATGAATGTTATTCCTGTGAAGGATAAATTGCCAATTTGTCCTACCTTTGTTCCGTTGCAGAACCGAAACCAGTTTGGAGGCCTTTCAAACATTCCATCATGCCGAGGTGGCGGCAATCATGAGAAATGAAAACAAGCAAATTTACACGGATATTTTGAAGCTTTTTCTTCAACTCTTCATCCACATTGTCAAAATTGGGATACCGTTCATCGAGCAATTCAACGAATTGCTCGACTGCTTCATAAGATCGGCGCAGATAATCCATCAATTGACCTGTTTGGGGGATGGGCAATGTGGATGCAACCTCATCTGACAAACCTGTACCCACAGTGGCATTCAGCTCAGTAGGAAATCCCCATTTCTGCGCAAGATTTTCCTTTTCCCATATCTCTTTCGGTTCGCCAAAGTCCGGACCAAGTTGAGGGGTGCGACCTATAATTATTGCCTTAAGAAAATCAGATTCACGCGCGAGATGCCATAGGTGGAATCCAATGGACGTACTGTAGCCTCTCGGCCGCCAGTGGAGCTGGTCTTCATCAATATTTTCAGCAAATTCCAAAACGACTTTGTGAATATCTTTAATCATGAAGAGAACGTCATAAAGAGCCTGGGTGGACATGTTTTTTTTCCTTTAGGCGTGCAACCAACATTTAACTTTGCGATTTCCCTTTTCAAACATGGGCGGTTCTTGATCACATTTTTCAAATCGAAAGGGGCAGCGTGCCGCGAAACGGCAGCCCCTGGGCGGATTCATCAGACTCGGCGGCTGACCTGTGATAAACATCGGATCTGATTCACTGCGCAAGCGTGGTACGCTCGCCATCAGCATTTGCGAATATGGATGCAAAGGCGCAGGAAAGAAATCCTTTGCAGCAGCAGTTTCCACAATTTGACCGGCATACATGATGGCAACTTCATCAGCGAGTTCGCTGGAGGTGGCGATATCGTGCGTAATGAGAATAAATGATGTACCCAATTCGTGTTTGATACGTTTGAGTACATTCATGATATTGGCTTGAGTGAGCAAATCCAACGCGGAGGTGGGTTCATCCAAAACAATAAGACTGGGCGAGGTGACGAGCGCCATCGCCAGCGCCACACGCTGACGCATACCGCCGCTCAACTCAAAAGGATAGCGTTCAACAAAATCGAGCGGCACGCCGACATGCTGGAACATTTTACGAACAAGCCCAAGCGATTCTGGTTTGCTTGTTCCCAAATGGATCATGGCTGGTTCTGCAACCTGGTCACCTACTTTTAAGACTGGGTTAAGAGCATTCATGGCAGCCTGAGGCACCAGCGACATGCCCACCCAGCGCACATTCAGGCGATACTCTTCATCGTTAAGAGTCATCACATCTGTACCCTGCAAAATGACCTGGCCGGAGTATTTATCCACATTACGCGGCAGGAGCCTCAGCAACGCCTTGGCAAGCGAAGTTTTTCCACACCCCGATTCGCCGAGGATCACCACTGCGCGGTTCGTGCCAAGTTCAAAATCAACGCCATCCACGGCCTGGACATTGCCATTTGTTGTTTTGAAATGTAAAACAAGATTATTGATCTCGAGCAGCTTCTCTGACATCGTATTCATTACACATCCCTCAGTTTTGGATTAAAGACACGGTCCAATGCAAATCCGAGAACTGAAAAACCAAGCCCGGTGATCATCAACAAAACGGCGGGTTCAAGCACCCAGTAATAGTAGCCTTTATAAAGGGCGCCATTGGCCTGCGCATCTTGAATAATTTTTCCCCAGGTTGGCAGCACAGGGTCGCCCAACCCGATCACCGCCAGAGATGCCTCCAGAAAAACAAATGCCGGAATGGACTGCACCAAGCTCGGGATTAATAACGGGATCATACGCGGGATCAGGTAAAAGAAAATAATGCGTGAGTTGCTCGCCCCATACGCGCGTGCCGCTTCGATATACATGGATTCCTTCACTTGCAGGAAAATAGCGCGATACCCTTTGATCGCCCCGGTAAATATACTTAATAGAATCGTCGCCCCGAGAATCACCCAGATACTACGAGAGTAAAATGTGCCGATCATAATCAGCAGGGCAAAAAATGGCAGAACGAGATTAATTTCTGTAATGCGCTGGATCAATTCATCCACCCAGCCTGCGTACCACGCGCCTACCGCCGCGATGATCATGGTCAGAATAGATGTGCCCATGGAAGCGATCAGCCCAAAAGCTAGCGCCACGGGTACGCCACATAACAAAGGCAGGGTCAAGTCGCGGCGCGCATGGTCAGTCCCAGCCAGAGTTCGCCCAGCGCCGTGCCGAGGACGCTGGTTTCCAACCGGCGCGAGGGCTGGCTTTGCTCCATCTTCGCCAGCACTGCAATCACGACGGCGTCGTGCTCCGACCGGCACGCGCCGCCGAGCCAGCCCATGGCCATGATGGCCAGGACGGCCGCCGGCTTGTCGCTCTCGACCAGACGTAACAAGGCCCTGCATGCATCGACCGATCGCGTCTTCGCGTGCGCGAGCACCCATAGACCCGT
>JANODZ010000349.1:0-4920 GCA_031412935.1 Anaerolineales bacterium | reverse complement strand
GAAAATCTCATGGGCGTGTTTAGTCCTCTTATTGAGCTTGGGCGCGGACTCGCGGAAGTGCTGCGTTCCTTTTTGTTTGAGCCGACAGTAACTCATCAATACCCCGAAGAGAAGCGGCCTGTGAGTCCGCGTTTTCGCGGCCGTCATGTCTTGAAGCGTTATGACAATGGTCTTGAGAAATGTATTGGTTGTTCACTGTGCGCGGCGGCCTGCCCTGCAGATGCAATCTTCGTTGAATCCTCTGAGAATACGGATGAAAAACGCTTCTCGCCCGGGCAGCGCTATGCATCAACCTACGAGATCAACATGCTGCGCTGTATTTATTGCGGCTTTTGTGAAGATGCCTGCCCCACCGAAGCAATTATTTTAGGTGACAACTATGAGCTCTCGTTTACAGACCGCCGTTCGGCCATCTACACCAAGGATTTTTTACTTGAAGCCGTCTCAACTGAAGATATGCTCACTCCGCGCAAAGTGGACGCAGGCGTGTTTACACGTTCGGTGCCTGAGATGAAGGACCCTGCCAATTGACGAATTACGGTTGGCGATTTTCGATTGTGTCAATTGATCAGAAATCGTAAATCTAGAATCCACAATCGTAAATGGAGTGTTATGACTTTTGACTTAATTGTTTTCATCGTTCTTTCGCTCGTTGCCGTCTCAAGCGCGCTGGGAATGATACTCAGTCGCAATGCGGTGTATTCGGCTTTGTTCCTCGTGCTGAATTTTGTCACGGTGGCGGTTTTCTACCTGTTGCTGGGCGCGCCGTTCATTGCCATGGCGCAGATCACGGTCTACGCCGGCGCGATCATGGTCTTGTTCCTGTTCGTGATCATGTTGCTTGGCGCAGAAAATATTACTTCAGTAAATGCTTTGCCATGGCAAAGACCACTCGCGATCATATTATCAGTAATTTTGGCAGTTGAATCGACCTATCTTGTTTTTGCGCGTGCAGGACGGAGCATGGGCATTACAACACCAGAGGCTTCGTTGAATACGATGGAAAACTTGCGTGCCATGGCGCTGGCATTGTTCAAGAATTATCTATTGCCGTTTGAAGTTACATCCATTGTATTACTGGTCGCGATGGTGGGCGCGATCGTACTCGCGAAACAGGAAAAGGCAGGGCAGAAATAATGGTTCTAGTAGATTATTACATCATCCTTTCCGCTATTTTATTTGCTCTTGGCGCGCTGGGTGTGCTTATCCGCCGCAACCCGTTGATCATTTTCATGTCGATCGAGTTGATGCTGAATGCGGGCAATCTGGCCTTTGTGGCTTTTGGACGTTCCTTTGAAATTGCAGGCGGAAAGCCCTTTTTCAACGGACAGATATTTGTGTTTTTCGTTATCGCAGTTGCCGCCGCGGAAGTGGCCGTAGGACTTGCGTTAATTGTTGAAATTTTCAAGACCAAGAAGAATATCAATATTGATGAGATGAATTCCTTAAAAGGATAATTCGATATTCGAATGTCAAATATCGAATATCGAATTACGGAGACCTTATGCACTTTAGCGAAACAATGAATTCAGGTTTTTTCTTTCTCGCCCCATGGCTGGTCTTTGCGCCATTGACAGGCTTGCTGATCAATTTGATCTTCAGCAAGCGCTTCAAGTTTAGCGAAAACATGATTGGCACCGTGGCGAGTCTCGCATCGGGAGCGGCATTTGTCGTCTCGGTCTTGCTGGCGTACTCGGTCTCGATTAATCATGGCGAGATGGTGCGCTGGCGCCTGGCCGAATGGATCCACATCGGCAATCTCAGCCTCGATTGGACCTTCCGCCTGGACTCACTCTCGACCACGATGATGCTGGTCGTTTCGGGCGTGGGCACGCTGATCCACATCTACGCCATCGGATACATGCATGAGGACGTGCGCTTCAAGAATGACGAAGGACGCTTCAACCGCTTCTTTATTTTCTTGAATCTGTTCATTGCCGCCATGATGATCCTGGTCAGCGGTGACTCGTACATGATGCTCTTTGTCGGCTGGGAGGGCGTAGGACTTTGTTCCTTCCTGCTGATCGGTTTCTGGTTTGAGATGGATACGCTTGCGCGCCCGTCATGGGCTAATTCCAATGCCGCCAAAAAAGCATTTATTGTCAACCGCGTTGGCGACTTTGGATTCCTGATCGCTGGCTTCCTGATGTTTTGGCATTTGGGAAATAGTTTCCAATTCGATAAAGTTTTTGAAGCTGCAAAGACTGCGCCTCCAGAGATCATTGTCGCAATTACCTTGTTCATGTTGGTGGGCGTCGCAGGTAAATCCGCACAGATCCCGCTTTATATCTGGCTGCCAGATGCAATGGCCGGCCCAACCCCTGTCTCGGCTTTGATCCATGCTGCGACGATGGTGACGGCGGGCGTGTATCTTGTGACTCGTTCCGCTCCGCTGTATACCCTTGTTCCTGAGGCGCAATATATTGTGGCAATGACGGGTGCGATTACCGCTTTCTTCGCCGCGACGATTGCTGTGGGTCAATACGATATCAAGAGAGTTTTGGCATACTCCACCATTTCACAACTCGGCTTTATGGTTGCCGCAGTCGGGATGGGCGCTTATGTGGGCGGGATGTTCCATCTTATTACTCACGCCTTCTTCAAGGCTTTGTTATTCCTTTCAGCGGGTTCGGTCATTCTTGGGCTTGAGCGTGGGCATCATCACGCAGCTCATGCACATCATGACGAGAAGCCAAAGGGAAAAGTGAAAAGTAAGAAGCAGGAAGAAAAAGGTCATGATCATGGCGACGAACATGGCGAAGCGTTCGACCCGGGTGATATGCGCAACATGGGTGGACTTCGCAAGACCATGCCCGTTACGTTTTGGCTTTATATGATCGGCACCCTTGCGCTGGCAGGCATCTTCCCATTTGCGGGTTTCTGGTCTAAAGATGAAATTCTTCTGGATGCCAGCCTGCATTATCCAGGTGTTTATTGGCTGTTGACCATCGCCGCGTTCCTGACTGCTTTCTATATGGGGCGTCAGGTTTGGATGGTATTTTTTGGTGAGCCAAGGCATGAAGCCGCCGCGCACGCGGAAGAAAGTCCGAGGGTGATGACTCTGCCGCTCGTGGTGCTGGCAATTTTATCGGCGGCAGGCGGCGCGCTTAATCTTCCCTTTGAAGGTTTTCATAATCTCGGTCATTGGCTGGGATATACGATCGGTGAAGTTGAATCGCTCCCGCTTAATTTGCAAGTTGCAGGTGTATCAACTGGATTGGCCTTGCTAGCTATTTTGATTTCATGGCTCATCTATGGACGCAACCCGCTCAAGGTGGGTCAGGTGGACCCGCTCAAGAAACCGCTCGGTCCAATTTTCATCGGCATGGAAAGCAAATGGATGGTGGATGAGATCTATCAAGCCGTCATCATTAATCCATTTACAAAGGTATCTTATTTTCTTGCGGATGTAATTGACTGGCGCTTCTGGCATGATTTTGTGCATGACACGGTTATTCTGGGAACGTATAACTGGGTCAGCGAAATAGCGCTCGATCGCTATGCCGACCAAAAAGGTATTGATACTTTCTTCAATAACTGGGGCAGCGTCACTCAATCGGTTTCGGCGGCCATGCGTAAGATTCAGAACGGATTCGTGCGCTCGTATGCGCTGTCTGTCATGTTAGGCGTCGTTTTGATTTTAGGATATATCATCTTTAAGTAAGTTGAAAGCTACAGGTTGCAAGTTGCAGGTTACAACCTTTAACCTGCAACCTTCAAACCTTCAACGATCTTGTAACCGAGGATAGAACATGGAATTTATCTTACAACCTCTTACTCTCTTGACCTTCTTCCCGCTCCTTGGCGTGCTTGTGCTTCTGTTTATGAATTCTGAAGCAAAGAATGCCATTCGTTGGGTCGCGATGGTCACAACCCTGATTACCTTTGGCATTTCGCTTTGGGTGCTGGGTCTCTTTACTGCATCCAATCCTGATCTGCAACTGGAAGCCAGATACCCCTGGATCCAGGTGGCGGGATGGAATATTTATTATTACCTGGCCGTGGACGGCTTGAGCATTCTGCTCATCCTGCTGACCGCCTTCCTGACGCCGATTTCCATCCTGTCCACATGGACTGCCATTGAAGACCGTGTCAAAGATTTCATGATTTTCTTCCTTTTACTCGAAGTGGGCATGACAGGCGTATTCCTCGCGCAGGATTTGTTCCTGTTCTACATCTTCTGGGAATTTACACTCGTGCCGATGTACTTCCTGATCGGTTTGTGGGGCGGTCCGCGCCGTATTTATGCGGCGATCAAATTCTTCCTCTACACCATGGCTGGTTCCATTTTGATGTTGGTCGCGATCCTGTTCCTTGGTATAAAGACAAACTCATTCAACATGCCTGAGATGCTTGCGGCACTGCCGGGGCTTTATGCATCTGGCACAATTGCCCCCAATGTCCAAATGTTATTGTTTATTGCTTTTGCCGCGGCCTTTGCCATCAAAGTGCCTATGTGGCCTTTGCATTCCTGGCTGCCGGATGCCCACGTAGAAGCGCCCACTGCTGGTTCTATTATCCTTGCCGGTGTTTTGCTCAAAATGGGAACTTATGGTTTCCTGCGCTTCAACATTCAGCTTTTCCCGAATGCCACAGTCCAAGCCGCCCCGTGGATCGCGCTGCTCGCGACCATCGGTATCATCTACGGCGCGGCGGTTTCATACGCACAACAGGATGTTAAGAAGCTGGTTGCGTATTCATCCGTAAGTCATCTCGGCTTTGTCATGCTTGGTTTGTTCGCGCTCAATCCTGAAGGCGTGGCTGGAGCCATTTTGCAAATGGTGAATCACGGTATTAGCACAGGTGCATTGTTTTTACTGATCGGTATGGTCTACGAACAGACTCATACCCGCGAACTGAAAGTCTATGGCGGCTTATGGAAAGTGATGCCGATCTTTGGCACGGTCATGTTGATCTCAG
>JANODZ010000348.1:0-7165 GCA_031412935.1 Anaerolineales bacterium | reverse complement strand
CCACAGATGACCGCATCCACTCCCCAGGCATCCATATCCAGAGGGTCGCACGCAAGACCGCTGATCGCGTCGACCAAAAGAAGAGCATTTGAATTGCGCGTGACCTTGGCCACTTGCTCGATCGGATGGACGACCGCGGTGGATGTCTCGCATAGCGTTACAAATACGCCCTTTGCCTTCGGATCAAAGTTCTCGGGGTCTTCTCCAGCTGAAAAACGCGCTTGATACGAATCTGCTTTCCAAAAGCGGGAGGAATCAGGCGTATGTACTTCATCTATCAATACCACACTGCCATCGGTTGCGATACCAAATTCATACTTTGTATCTACAAGGATTAGGCCAGCTTTGCCAGCCACTTCCTGTCCGCGTTTGAAGATGGCGAGTGCGGCCGCTTGCACCTGGTCCCAAGTCTTTGCATCGAGCAAACCCTTTTCGACAACTTCAGCACAGGTCAATCGTTCATCGTGACCCGTTGCGCCGCCTTTAGTGGTTGGCGTGATGATCGCTTCAGGCAGAAGGGCGTTTTTTTCCAAACCTTCTGGAAATTGATATCCATAAATATCTCGTTCACCAAGCGAATAGCGATACCACAAAGCGGTGGATGTCACGCCTGTGATATACCCGCGCACGATCACTTCTACGAGAATTGGTTCGGCTGTTTTTACAATGGAAACATTTGGATCGGGAACAGAAATTAGGTGATTAGGAATTAGGGATTTGGTTTGCTCAAACCACCATGCCGATAACTGATTGAGTACCTGCCCTTTAAACGGGACCTGTGCCAGAATAATATCAAACGCGGACAATCGATCTGTGGTGACGATTAGCCTTTGTCCGTCGGGTAGATCGTACCAATCACGCACTTTGCCAGATTGTTTATTTGGTAAGGGTAAATTTGTTTTATCCAATGCATGAGATAAAAATTCGGCAAGTTTATCTTTTGAAATCATTATTTCTCCACTTTATAAATTGCTGGCGTATTTCACGCCATTTTCAAATAACTTTAATCCACTTCCGCTGGTTTCACCGCGTGTGTGGCGTGGGTGCTGCCAGGTGTGGATGTGATTTTCTGGATGAGGCATCAATCCCAATATGTTTCCTTGTGGATTGCAAATCCCTGCGATATCAAAAGTGGAACCATTGGGGTTGGCGGGATATTCTCCGTTCGCAGGCGAGCCGTTGGAATGGGTATAAGCGAGTGCAATTTGATCGTTCGCGATGAAAGAAGAAAGTGGAAAGAACTCTGCAGTTTGGAAATTGCCCTCGCCATGCGCGATGGGACAAATAATATTTTTACCCAGGTCTTTTGTCCAAATACAATTTTGTGAAACTGGCTTGATAGTTACCCAGCGACATTCAAAATGTCCTTTCTCGTTAAAGGTCAAGGTAACTGAGATATCATCCTTTCTGCGTGCATTTACATCTTTTTTTTCTCCAGGCAAAATTCCTGACTTCACCAACGCCTGAAATCCATTGCAAATGCCAAGAACTGGTTTGCCAGATTTAACGAAAGCAGATATTTCATTTGCAAAATAAGATGCAAGGTCAAGGGCAAGTAGTTTGCCTGCGCCTAATGCGTCTGCATAGGAGAAGCCGCCGGGAAGGACGAGCAGTTGAAAGGTCGAAAGAAGCGTTTTATTGATTCGTAATTCGTTGAGCGGAATTCCAGTCGCATCTGCGCCTGCAAGAGTCAGTGCTTCTATAACGTCAAAATCACGATTGGAGCCGTGGGCTTGGAGGATGAGGGCTTTTGGTTTCATAAGTGTGCAGGATTATTGAATGCGTGGACGAGGTCGGTAACGGATATGGAAACGGATTCGCGGATGTTGAGAGATGGATCTTGTGTGACCACGCCTATTTTTGTAAAAGGTAATTTGGTAAATTGCTTTTCAAAAGCGGATACATTCGCTGGTGCAACTTCAACTAGCAAACACCCGTTGACTTCAGTGAAGAGTGAAGATGATTCGATATTGATTTCCATACCCAATCGTCCGCCGATGCACATCTCTGCAGCGGTTACAGCGAGGCCGCCTTCGCTTAAATCATGTGCCGAGCGGATAAGTCTGCTGGTGATGGCTTGATGCAAAGTGCGGTACACCCGCGGCGCTGAAGCTGGGACATCGGAAACAAATTTTTCTTCTGTGGAAAAATCACCGAGTAAGTAAATGAAATTGCCTGCTTCTTTTAAATCCATTGTGATAGCCTGACGAACATCTTGAATGATACCAATCGCGGAAATCAACAAAGTGGGCGGTATGGCATGCCGCAGCCCATCTGCACCGAGGTATTCATTATTGAGAGAATCTTTTCCACTAATGAATGGTGTGCCATAAAACAAAGCTGCATCGTGACAACCGCGGCAGGCTTCGACCAATGAGCCCATCGTTTCGGGGCGGAGCGGATCGCCCCAACAAAAGTTATCAAGCACAGCAATGCGGTCTGGGTCGGCGCCGACTGCGGCTGCATTTCGAATGGCTTCATCCATTACAGACCATGCCATTTTATAGGCATCACGTTTGCCGTATTCAGGATTGATGCCATTTGAAAGCACAATGCCTTTCATTCCTTTTGTGCCAATTGGTTTAATTACTGCCGCATCCGAAGGCGCGTCTGCTTCGATGCCTGTGAGTGGTTTGACTACTGTCCCGCCTTGTACTTCATGATCATAAATGCGAATGACAGATGCTTTGCTGGAGATGTTGGGGGATGAAAGAAGGGAAAGCAAATGTTCTTTGGTATTTGATATTTGATATTCGGTTGTTCGAGTATCTAATATCGGCTTTTCGATGACTGCCTTCAACTGCCTTTGAGGAATGCCATCATGCAAAAATTCATTGTCGATGTTTACGACGATGGTTTCACTATAACGAACAACCAGGCGGTTTTTGCCTGTGAACTCACCAAGATCTGTCAATTCTGTGTTGAAGGTTTCACATATTTTTTTTAGCTCCGAAATTTTTTCTGGAGAAACTGCCAGCACCATTCGCTCCTGCGCTTCAGAGAGCCAGATCTCCCATGGAGCAAGCCCGGGATATTTTAGGTATACACGAGTTAAATCTATATCACATCCGAGTGTTGAAGCCATTTCGCCAATAGCCGACGACAAACCGCCTGCGCCGCAATCGGTGATGTCGTTGTAGAGCCTCAGATCACGCGCGCGGACAATGACATCGATCAATCCCTTTTCGGTGATGGGATCGCCGATCTGTACTGATGCGCCAGAGACTTCACCTGTTTGCGCATCCATTGTCATGGAGGAAAATGTTGCACCGCGCAGGCCGTCACGCCCCGTGCGGCCACCAAGTATGACGACTCGATCTCCAGCCTGCGGGTCTTTTCTATGCATGCCTTTTGGTGCGATGCCTACACATCCGCAAAAAACCAGTGGGTTAGCTGTGTAGCCTTGATCGTACAAAATCGCACCGTTGACCGTTGGAATACCGATCTTGTTGCCATAATCCTGTACACCTGCCACCACACCGGATTGAATTCGGCGTGGATGCAAAACTCCCTCAGGTAATGATTTTGGATCAAGATTTTGCGGACCAAAACATAACACATCGGTATTTGCTATCGGTTTTGCGCTGACTCCCAGCACGTCGCGTATGACCCCGCCGACGCCTGTGTTTGCTCCGCCAAACGGCTCCACCGCTGAAGGGTGATTATGCGTCTCGGCTTTGAATGAAATTTCGAATTCATCGTCAAACGCGATGATGCCTGCGTTGTCTACAAAGGCAGAGATGACCCAGGGTGCATTGATCTTGTCTGTTGCAGACTTAAGATAAGTTTTGATAAGCGAATCAATGACCTGCCCGTCATCAAGCGTAACTTTTGCCTTGAAGGTTTTATGAAAACAATGTTCACTCCATGTTTGTGCGATGGCTTCAAATTCTACATCGGTTGGGTCGCGTTGTTCTTTGATAAAGTAATTTTGAATTGCCTGCATTTCAGGCAAGTCTAAAGCGGCGCGGCGTTCTTTGGAAAGCGCGAGCAATTCATCTGCGGCCAGGTTGCGGATGGAAATGGTTTCAACCAGTCCGCTTGAGGCAAGTTCTTCGGGGAATGATGGCGTGATCACACCGATTGTCCAATGTTGGATGAGGTTGTTGGCTAGCAGGGTAGCGGATATTGAAGCGGAGATACGGATGGATTCGGATGATGAAACGGATGAGTCGAATCGGAGGATATATCTTTGGCCAGTGGCTGCGCGGCGAACTCCGTCTATGCCGATCTCATGAATGGCGCGGACAATTTGCCCGGCAACGGGGTCGGAGACGCCGGGGCGAAGCGCAACTTCCAGAATAACCGAATCAGGGTCGGGCGGGGTGAGAGGCGCGGGTAATTCCATCCAAAAAGCGGATTGAGTCACGGGGTCTATTAAAAGCTTGAGGGCCAACTGCTGCAATCCATCCTGCGACAGTTGACCCTCAATAAAGTAGAGGTCGTGAATAGCGAGGCTTTGCAAATGGTGAAAGCCAAGAGCATGGGCATCGGTTAAAAGGCCTGCGTTTCGGGGGTCCTTTATATTGAAGACAAGAAATTTATAGATGGACATGGTTACCCTTTGGGAAATCGCTCTTATTTTACCTTCGCAAAGTTGCCTAGTCAACGCCAAGATTTTAGGTTACTCAATCACTGTGCCTTTTCCTGATAAAGCATTTGAAATCGAATTTTGAATCCGCCCGTCCGCAATGATGACGCGACTCACGCCGCCTTTGAGCGCCTCTTCCGCGCCCAGCACTTTCTTCTTCATACGGCCTTGCGCCGCTTCACTCGCCGCCGACAACTGACTCTGCGGCAGCTGCCGAATAAGCGTGGACTCGTCTGGGAAATTCTTCATCAGCCCAGGCACTGCTGTGAGTAATAAAAGAGTCTTCGCCTTGAGCGCGGACGCAACCATCGCCGCCGCGCGGTCTGCATCCACATTCAACGCCTCCCCTTTTTCGCTGACAGCCACAGGCGCGATCACTGGTAGATATCCAGCACTCAATAACATATGCAGCAAATCGCTATTCACATGCTCAATCCTGCCTGTGTAATCGCCGCGGATCATCTTGCGCTTGCCATTTTCAATACTTTGAACGGATTCCTTTCGCACGGCTTGCAAAAGTCTGCCATCGAGTCCGCACATGCCAAACGCGTTGACTCCCAGCATTTGCAATTGCTCGGTCAACAACGAATTGACCTTGCCATTCACCGCCATCAAAAATATCTCAAGTGTTTTGCGGTCGGTATAGCGTGACGTATATCCGGAAGGCGAAGTGATCATCTTCGGCGGCGCACCCAAACCTTCACCCAGCGCATTTGCCTCTGCGGAACCGCCATGCACAAAGACAAGTTTTATTCCCTGCTTCAATAATTCAACTGCATCTGCACAGATCGCAGAAAAATCCACACCCTCGGTCCCGCCAAGTTTTACGACGATGATTGAAAATTCATCCTTCATAATTCATCCTTCATCCATTTATATCGGATGCAACCCTGCGAAATCCAATCCGAGAGTTTCATCCCAGCCCATCATTAAGTTCATACACTGCACCGCCGAACCAGACGCGCCTTTCATGAGGTTATCAATCGCGCACATCGAAACGATATGATCATTGCTTTCATCCAATTCAAATCCCAGATCGGCATAATTTGAGCCGCATAAAATCTTCGGCTCGGGCACACGATAAATTCCGCGCTGTTCCTTCACCACGCGCACGAACGGATTCTCATTCGCAACGGCGCGATAGGCTTTCCACAAATCTTTTGCAGCCACACCCGGTTTTACTTTTGCATGAGCCGTTGCAAGCACACCGCGCACCAAATCCACGGCGGTCATGGTCAACGAAATACGCGAAGCATTGACGCCCATTTCCTGAATCACCTCAGCAGTGTGACGATGCCCAAACGCGGAGAATGTCCGAATCACATTCGCGCGTTCTGCATGATGTGACCCTGCATTTCCTTCCGCGCCGCCTTCCGATGACCCCACTTTTATTTCAATGATGATCGGCGCGGATAAGTCAATCAAATCCGCTTTGACCAACGGCAACAGCGCGAGATTACTGGCCGTGGCATTGCATCCCACGCCGCTGATGTAACTGGCTTTGGAAATCTCGCCGCGATGAAGTTCAGGCAAGCCATAGACAAACTTGCTCAACCACTCTGGCGCGGAATGTTTCTCGCCATACCATTGTTCATAGAGCGCCGCATCGCGTAGACGAAAATCCGCCGCGAGGTCGATGATTTTCGTTGCCAGTTTTGCATACTCTTCAATATGCTTCTGTGCCTGTCCATGCGGCTGGGCCAGGAACAACACATCCACAGGCTCGAGCGCGGCAGGATCGCTAAACTTGAGCTGAGTGCGCTTGCGCAAATTCGGGTGGACTTGATATACATACTCATTCAAATGTGAGCGTGAAGTCACCTGCTTGATCTCCACATTGGGATGATCCAACAACAAGCGCAGCAACTCGCCGCCGCCATAACCAGAACCGCCGATAATAGATACAGTCGTCATCAATAATTGCTCCTTTTCAAAACCAGTTATCAGTTGCCAGTAATCAGTGATTAGTCGTTCAACATATCGCTCACTTAACCCACTGATGACTGTTCACTGATTACTTTTCACTTCTCACTGCTCTTCGCCACCTTCACAACGTACTCCACGATCTCACCCGCGATATCAATCCCGCTGATCGGCTGCACGGTATGGAATTCCATCGTGTGATTGATCTCGTTGACAAGATAACCGCGTTCGGAATGTTCGATTAAGTCCACGGCCAAGACTCCGCCGCCGACAGCCGCGGCAGCTTTCAAGCACATTTCTTCGATCTCAGGCGTGATGAGACACAACTCCCCTTTGCCGCCGCGCGCCGTGTTGGTGATCCAATGTTCAGACTTGCGATACATGGCTGTCAGCACGCGCTCACCAATCACAATCGCGCGGATATCGCGACCTGGCTTTTCAATAAATTCTTGAATATAAAAAACAGAATGTTGCACTGAGCCAAGCGTGGCCTTATGTTCAAGCACCGCTTCCGCCGCGTCACGGTCATTGATCTTCGCCAGCAGCCGTCCCCACGAACCGACGACCGGTTTCAACACAACTGGATATCCAAACGCTTCGATCGCTTCCAACGCGGCTTCGGGTGTGAACGCCGCCACGTTGCGCGGCTGA
>JANODZ010000347.1:0-6365 GCA_031412935.1 Anaerolineales bacterium | reverse complement strand
GTGGATGCGGAATCCGCATTGCGGGGGACGAACATCAAATTTAGAAAACGCTTTGCCTATGTGGAACAGGGCGCGAATAAGCAGGGAAGAAATTTATCGGATATGACTTTGGAAGAATTGGATGTTTTGTGGGGTGAGGCGAAGAAGATTTTATAAACTTAAACTCTTTTCAATTGCTTCGACACTATTCTTTGCTTCTGCAAGCCCAACATTATGGATTTCCCGGTATATTTTTATCGCTTCGATCTTATTGCCTTTCTTGAGATATTCAACGATTCTGGGGTCTACGGCACTGGGATTTGCGTTATATTCAATGTTGAGTCGTTTGTATAGATATTGTAGACGGTCTTCAAGTTCTGCAACGTGGGAGCGCATGGCAATGAGGTCTGTTTCAGTGGACATGGTTATTCTCCTATTTATATGTACTTCATGAAAAACTTGCAATATCTGACGACGAGCTGATGGTCTCAGGAATTTATTGCCCACAAGTGAATCTTGTGATCGCTTCATCAAACAGGGGACCCGCTGTCTCAGCTTGCTGAGTGTAGACTTTCCAGGCGAAGACGCGGTCACCACAAGTCCATGCAGCGGCGCTGCCAAAGGGGACTTCACTGATCGTTGTCGTGATCTGGGTAACCATCACATTCATGCCGCGGATCAGTTTTACTTCAAAGGTTCCAGTTTGAGTATCGGCCTGATCGTCCATAATAGTATCGAGTAAAAATTTTGGATCCGATGTGCCAGGAGCTTGCAGCCAAATTAGGTTGAAGACCATGATGGGGATTTGATACGAAGCAAGAAACCCATTGCTATATGTGCTGGGAGAGAGCGGGTTTAATGTGGCGAGGTGATCATAAAAGGCCATGCTTGAAGGATGGCCGATACAGAATTGATATTCGCAGAAGATGCCTGCAAGACTGAATGGCGTGGGAGACGGAAATGGAGTTGATAGGGGAATGCTGGTGACAGTTGGAATCGCGGCGAAGGTTGAGGCCACGGAGATGCGGATTTGCTCTTCAGGATCGGGGGTCACATTTCGGGAGCAGGATGCCAATAGAAACAGGATCAAACTAACGGTTAAATTAAGAAACGGTGTTTTCCTCATCCCAAAATTATAATGGAAAACCCCCGTCAATTACGACAGGCTTTTGGTTTGGTCACTGGATCTGAAGGTCTTCGTCCATCCAGCTGTGGAGTTGCAGGCCTGCTTCCGTTTGAGAGAGATTTCGGGAAGAAAATAGGTGACATTTTGTCGTAAAGAATATGCATTTTATGCATATATTCTATATTGCCTGCATGATAAGATAAAAGAAGTTTACAATGACTTTTCAGTTTTTCTCAATGATAATATCTGTTATTAAAAGTTTATGAACCCGCTTCTTTTCATCACAATCTATTTTTTTTATGGTCTTGCTTTTTTTAGCATGGGCTTATTGGTGGCCATGGAAGGCGGCCGTTCCACCGATGTAAGATTGCGGATGGCATTGCGCCCGTTGGCGGGGTTTGGATTGGTTCACGCGGCGCATGAATGGTTGAGTATGTTTGTGCTCATGGGACATTTTGACCAAAACCAGTTGGTTATTATTTCCTTTTTTTCTTTAACCCTGCTGGCTTTTTCATTTTTATCATTGTCGGCATTTGGCGCGTATCTTGTGCTTGGCAGTGAATCCGCCTGGCGGGTCAGTCTCATTATTCCGCTGGCGCTGGAAGCGATTTGGGTATTTGGTTTACTGGCCTTTAAAAGTGAATATAGTACCCCAGAATTAGTGATCGTTGCGGATGTGTGGACACGATACTCAATCGCGATTCCCGCGAGTCTGCTTGCGGCGGCAGGACTCGTTATTCAACAGCGCGCGTTTCGGAGGGCGGGGCTGGTGCGTTTTGGGCGCGATAGTTTATGGGCTTCTGTTTCTTTTGGGTGGTATGGTCTGGTAGGTCAGCTGATTACACAACCAAGCCTGCTGCCCCCCTCAACTTTTTTGAATACAGACCTTTTTATTGGTATATTTGGTATTCCTATTCAATTATTGCGCGCAGTGACAGCAATTTTTGCTTCTATATTCGTCATTCGTTTTTTGCGAGCCTTTCAAGTGCAGAGCGACCATAAAATAACTGAATTGCAGGAGGCGCGTTTGCGCGAGTCTCAACAGCGTGAACAGTTGCGCGCAGATTTGTTCCGCAAGGTTGTGGGTGCACAGGAGGCTGAGCGCCAGCGGATTGCGCGCGATCTGCATGATGAAACCGGGCAGTCTCTCACAGCCATTGGCATGGGTTTGCGCGGACTTTCAGATGAATCAAACGAAATGAAACGCAATATTACATTGAGTCAGCTGCAAGTCCTTACTTCTGACTCGTTAAAGGAATTGCAGCGCATCATCGCGGACCTGAGGCCTGCCCACCTTGACGATCTGGGTTTATCCGCCACCTTGAGATGGTATGCTTCGCGTATACAGGAGTTGACTTCCATACTCGTGCGCATTGATTTCGAAGGCAACGAACCCGCGCTCGATGATTCCGTGAAGATTACCATCTTCCGCATTGTGCAGGAGTCTCTGAATAATGTTATTAAGCATTCAAAGGCTACCCATGTAAATGTGCGGCTTGATTATCTTAACAAAGAAGCGATTATTATTATTCGAGATAATGGCAATGGTTTTGATCTGGATGCTGTGCAAAACCGAGTTGGGCGTGTCTCTTTGGGGCTGGCGGGCATGGAAGAACGTGCCATGCTGATGGGCGGGGAAGTGCAAATTCATTCACGCCCTAATTATGGGACGGAAGTGGAAGCCAGAATCCCGAATCACATTATGAAAGTTGAGGTAAACGATGATACGTCTTCTGTTAGTGGATGATCATGCCGTGGTGCGCTCGGGGCTGCGAATGTTATTGAGCGGGCACAGCGCGATGGAAATTGTGGGAGAGGCTGGCACTGCCGAAGAGGCATTGCAAAAAGCTGGTGAATTCAAGCCCGATGTTATTCTTATGGATATTGGTTTGCCCGATAAAACAGGGATCGAAGCCACACGTGAGATCAAGGCTAAGTTTCCCAATATAAAGATCGTCGCCTTGACCATCCATGAAGATGAGGAATATTTTTTCCAAATGCTTAATGCGGGCGCTTCGGGTTATGTTCCCAAGCGAGCCGCGCCTGAAGAGTTGATCACCGCCATCACTGCCGCAGCGGCAGGCGAGGTGTATATATATCCCACCATGACAAAGTTATTGGTGCAAGATTATTTGAGCGCGGAACGTCCTGCGGAAGAAAAAATAAAAATGGATGGATTAACAGACCGCGAACACGAAGTATTGACCTATCTTGCAGAAGGCGCTGATAATGATGAGATCGCATCAACGCTCGTGATCAGCCCGAAAACAGTGGGTCGTCATCGCGAGAATATCATGCGAAAGTTGAATTTACATTCACGTTCCGAGCTTGTCAGGTATGCGATCCGCAAGGGAATCATTAAGGCGTGAAAACTAAAAATGAGAAGTGAATAAATAATAAATCAGATGAACTCCCGCCATTGGCGGGAGTTTTTGTCTGCCGGCATCTGGGGTGAATCACCCAAGGGGGGGTAAAAAACTGGGGTAAATACCGCAGGTAAAAGAACAAGCAAGATGCGTGATTTATTCCTTCAAGATGGGGGAGGAACCGAATATACAATGATTTAAGAAAGCTGTATATTGTAGTCAAGAAGATCAGAAAGTAAAAAAGGAGAATGCCATGAACGGATTAGAAATTGTAATGTTACTCGCTCTTGTTCGCCTCATCATCCCTTTTGGAATGTTGATATTAATTGGCGAATGGTTGCATCGTATTGAAACCCAATTGCTTGTGAACCGGAGGCATCTATGAGCACAATTTTTATTATGATGATCGGTATATTTCTTCGCTTTCTAGCTCCGCTGATTTTAACGATGTTGATTTTGCATTTTCTGAAGAGGTTGGATGATCGTTGGCAAGCCGAGAGTGAGAACGACCAGGCCTTGAAGGCAAGTGATGATATGCCATGCTGGAAGGAGCAAGGGCTATCGATCGACGAAATCAAATTGCGAGCTGAAAAGAATAAACAGCCGTGCTGGCAGACATATCGTTTATCGAATGGGTTTCTACGTGAAGTCTGTCTAACCTGCGAGGTGTATCTAGCCGCCTCCGTCCCAGTTCCACAGCACTCGAGTGTGCATCTTTAAAAAGGAGTGATGAAAATGTTTTCACGAATTGAAAAGATATTGATCTCATTGATGTTTGCCCTGTTGTTCGCGGGCGTGACGCTTGTTGCTGTTTCGGCTCAGGATGGTACTCCTCCGCCTCTTCAAAAGGAAAACAGCGATTGTGCCGCCTGTCACGCGGATTCTCAAATGAGCTGGCAGAACGGTCCGCATGGACATGCCACTGATGACCCGATCTTTGTTTCAGCCTGGACAGATCAAGGTAAGCCAGGCGCTTGCTTGAATTGCCATGTCACTGGTTATGATAAAGCTACTGGCACTTGGAAGGAAGATGGTGTTACTTGTGCCGCCTGCCATACCGATAAAGGTGGGGAACACCCAAAGACTACCATGAGCGTGGATTCCACTCCCAATACCTGCGGCACCTGTCACACCGATACGCGTTTTGGTTTACAAGCCTGGGAAGGCAGTACGCATTATCAACAAGGTATGGATTGCTCCTCATGTCACGACCCACACAACGCGTCGTTGAAGATCACGATCAACCTGAAAGACCCAAATCCAACCAAAGATGCTTCCAGATTGTGTATCAGCTGCCATGAAGAAGCAAGTATGAACTTCCCATATTCAACGCATAACAAGGAAGGCATTACTTGTATCGATTGTCATCTTCAACATTTGGAAAATACCATTACAGATATTCATCGGGTAGCCGACCATTCATTCAAGGCGAGTGTTCAAACTTGCACGACCTGCCACGCAGATCAAATGCATGCCGCTGGGCAGGTGATTGCAACAAAAGAAAACCCAAATATTTCCGCACTTGCTCCTCTTGTTGAACCGACGCCTGCAATGGAATTGTCTTCCATCATACCTGAGCCTGTTTCACCGCTTGGATACGCAGGCATCGCCGCGCTAATCGGTCTCGCGGCGGGTATGGTTCTGGCTCCGTGGCTGGAACGCTGGTATCAACTTCTATTGAAGAAATCAGAGGATGTTCGCCATGACGGAAAATAATTTTAGTCGCCGCGATTTTATTAAACTCTCGGGGGTGGGACTCGCCCTTGCTGCTGGATCCAAAGCGATCACTAAGGCGGAAGCCTCTGAAGGCGCAAAAGGAAAACATCAATGGGCGATGGTCATTGACCAGGCCAAGTGTACAGGCTGTGACCAGTGTAATTTGGTCTGCCACGCCCATAATGACATCAACCCTGACCTTGACTGGAACAAGGTCCTGGATGCGGGGGAGTTCAACGGGAAAAAAGTATATCTGCCTCGACCCTGTATGCACTGTGAACATGCACCGTGTGTGGAAGTTTGTCCCGTGGGCGCATCTTATTATCGGGATGATGGGATCGTGATGATGGATTATGACAAGTGCATCGGCTGCCGCTATTGTCAGGTGGCCTGCCCGTACGATGCCCGATCATTCAACTGGGAAACCTTTAGCGGCGTAAATCCTGCCGTGCCCCAATGGGGTGAGCCTGAAGTGGAGAGACGCCCGCGAGGTGTGCCCGAGAAGTGTTCATTCTGCTTCAATCGGATTGATCGCGGCATGGCAGTTGGCCTCGTTCCAGGTCTGGATTCAGAAGCAACTCCTGCGTGTGTGGTCGCCTGCCCAACGGGAGCCCGCGCCTTTGGCGATCTCAACGACCCGCATTCAAATGTCAGCCAGATCCTGAGAAATCAACCATCCTATCGCCTGCGCGAAAATTTGGGAACGAATCCGCGTGTTTACTATTTGGCTGTCGGCCTAGAAAATATAGTGGAGGGCTAAGATGAATAATATTTTAAAAACAATTCAACACACTGCTGCTTGCGCCGTCCCCGGCGCAAGGTTGATGCTAAAAATGCCGCCGAGACGGCGGCTGAGCCTTATAGTGATGGAGGGCTAAAATGAAAACGATTATTAAAACCATTCATGAGAATATTTTCACTCCCTGGGGTTTGTGGCTCATCTGCCTTGGAATCTTGACGTTCACCGCTCTGATCGCCGGCCTTTCGGTTTTCTGGTTTGGTCTTTCGATCACCAACCTTACAGACCTTGTGCCCTGGGGTCTGTGGATTACGATCGACCTTTCCTCCATTGCAGTCAGCGCCGGCGCATTTAGTTTATGCGCGGGTGTGTATCTATTTGGCCTCAAACGATATGAACCGATTGCACGCACAGCCACATTTGTGGGTCTGATCGGATA
>JANODZ010000346.1:0-1554 GCA_031412935.1 Anaerolineales bacterium | reverse complement strand
CGCTCGCGCTGGATTTCAAAGTAACCAACAACAATCGCAGACGATTAAGCGTTATGCTGCAGGAATTTGATAAGATCGTTTTACAGGCAGGCGGAAGATTCTATTTCGCAAAAAACAGTGAAACGACTGCAGAGACCACGCTTGCGTTCTACGGTCAAGAAACGCTGCGTAAATTCAGGAAATTGAAAAAACGATGCGACCCGAATGGATTGCTGGAATCAGATTTGTACCGGCGTGTGTTTGGAGATTAATTGTCCATCGTTGACCATCCGGCATCTTCAGTCATCGTTCATGATCTTGGCCTGATCGAATACGATACTGCCTGGAAATTACAGAATGAATACGCGGCAGAGATCGCAGAGGGAAATCGCCCGCCAACACTTTTGTTGCTTGAACATCCCCATGTTTATACATTTGGACGAAAAGGCCATGCTGAAAATTTGTTGTGGGATGAGGCTCAATTAAAGCAAAAAGGGATTTCAATTCAATGGGTGGATCGCGGCGGCGATGTCACCTATCATGGGCCGGGCCAATTGGTGGGTTATCCTTTATTACCCCTTAACCCTATAAGATCGGACAGGCCTCATATCCGCGCCGATTATGTGGGGTATGTTCGTAAGTTGGAAAAAACTCTTATTGCGGCGTTAATGAATCTCGGTGTCGCAGCAAGCCAACGCTCCGGGTTGACCGGGGTATGGGTACAGTCAGATGTGCCTGCAAAGATCGCGGCCATCGGCGTCAAAGTGGATGTGCGCGGAGTCACACGTCACGGCTTTGCCTTGAATGTAAATCCAGATATGGAATATTGGCAGGGCATTATTGCTTGCGGGTTAAAGGAAGCGGTTATTTCGCTGGCAGATATACTCAAACCTGTACCGGCCATGGAGCGGGTAAAAGAAGTGGTGATTAGCGCGTTTCGTGAAATGTTTGGGTAGTGGGGTTTTATTTACTGATATCGTTTACGTAATCAATAGCGCCTGAGCAGGCTCCCGTCAGGAAAGGTGAAATATTGTCCCAGGTTAGGTCAAGATTTTCGCCGAGTGCATGCGTAATGGCTTCTGCTAAACAGCCTCCGCCCGCGTTGTAATTGACCAAAGTAAATTTCCATAGATTTTCAAACGAAGCGCTTTCCCCGGGGGTTTTGCCTGTATAGTTATAAACAACTTGTCCTGTCTGTTCACAGTTTGCAATCAGGGTATTGGCAAAGACATTCACCGAATAATCCGCCTGGGTCAGGTCAATTCCAAGCGGACAATCTTCACAGGTCGCATTCACACTTCTCACCAAGGCGCGTCGTAACTCAATCCGTTCCTCTTCTTTTAAGTGGATATAACCAGATCCGCAAGAATCATCAGGCATTGCCAGCGGACAGAATTGTTCGAAAAAATATTTATTCCAGAATAACGTCGTGTCTGCGCCGTTCTCCGTCAGTTGGCCTAACCCCACATCCTCCTTGCCCTGATAGATGCCCGGCCAAAATTGACTTTCGCGTGCGAATAGATTTTTTAGCAATCGCGCAGGCACAGCGGTTTCCGCGGCGGTGCTTAGGATCAA
>JANODZ010000345.1:0-3984 GCA_031412935.1 Anaerolineales bacterium | reverse complement strand
CGCAACCCGACCAGCTCAGGGTAGTTGTAAAAGAAAAGTATTTTTTCTTCCGCAATCGTATCGCCCGCAGGTCGTGGACTGAGCACAAAGAACGCCCATGATTCAGCCATATCTTCTTCGGGGTTGGTGGCTGAGTAATCGGTTAAGAATTGATCCTGATAATTGTTATAGAATTCGCTCAACTTTTCATCACGAATATCCTGGTCTTCTTCGAGATTGATCTCATTCCATTCTTCATGAATCTCCGTCCAGAATTGATTATAAAATTCGTTGATATATGAATCGGAATTGGCACAACCTTCGCCGGGGAAATAATCGGGGCAGGCGGAAAGTTCTTGTAAATAAATATCGTTATCTTCGGGGTTATTGAATACAGCAAGGCTGGGCGGCACTTGATCTGGTCCAAGAGTTAGCAAATGACCATATTCATGGATGAGTGTGAACGTGAGGCTGTAATAATCGTTTGTATCTGCAATATCCACTTGCAATGCCCAAGCTTCAGGGTCTGTTTGTGTTTGGGTGACTGCGGCGAGCGTGTTTTCTACGCCATCTGTGAAGATGACATACTCAACAATTGTATTTCGATTTTCGGCTGGGATGAGCGCCGTGTAATATTCCCACACTTGTTGGTGGGCGGCTTCATCCGCTTGTTCATCTTCTAAATCAGAAGAAACATCTTCCAACGCTGGGTTTGAGATTTCATCGCCGTTTATTTCATAAATAACGAGCTTTATTTCCTCTTCCACAGTTTCAGATTCTGTTTCGCTTTCACTGGCAGATGTTGAAATTTGCATAATCTGATCTGTGACATCGGTGCAGACCGCGCCTTCAGAAGCCGGGTTTTCATCTACAGGTTGTTCTGTGGAAAATGGTTCTTCTGTGACGAATAAAGATTCTTCTTCAGAGAATCCTTCATCTCCAGCCAGGCTTTCACAGGCAAGAGTAGAAAAAATCAGTAAAAGCAATGCAATCAATAATTTTTGGCCTTGCATGAGCAAATCCTTGTTTTTTTTTTTCAAGCATACCATACCCTTTTTGTTCAAGAACTTTCAAGAATGAAATTTATATTTTACTTAATTTAACTCAAGTTACAACCCAGCTAGTATTATATAAAACTTAACGCAAAGACGGGGAGGCGCAAAATTTTTTTACAAAAGCAAAAATTAATCCCGGCATTCAGGCGGCTTCGCGTATAAAAAATGCACAAATAAATTGAAGTATTTATGGAAGTGTATTCGAGCTTGCCTCTTAACAATAAATATAACCCACCAGTAAAATCATCCAGCCCAACAATGGAGAAGCGAGGATGTTCATGCGAGCCGCCTATCTATTTAAAAACCCCATATCCCCGAAGAAAAGATAGAGGTAGCCGATGAGCATGATCATATATAAAGCCATTTCGATGCGCCCGTAGATCCTTTCGAGGGAGAACGAAAAATTATCCTTGATGGTTTCGACGATGCTTTCTAGATTATTGAGTTTATTCTTCAGGTTTTCTTTCCAATCTTTGAGATATAACTCGTTCTGTATGGCTTCATATAGTTTGGCGGAATACCAATCGCCAATTAATAAAAGATTTTGTTCGGCGCGTTCGAAATCAAGCATCACTTCAAGGCGGTGTTCAGCAATCTGTTTGACCATGCCTTTTGCTGCGCGCGGACGGCTCTTATTTTGAAAAAAAGCTTCATTGATTTTATCCAACATATCTTCAATAGATCGGTCTAACATGCGGTAGCGTAGTAATTGATAATTGCCGATTTTCAATAATGCCACATCCGATTGATAATCTGCATTGGGCGCAATAATCACAGCGCCTTCCCAATCTATCAGGGTCAATTCTTTGGCAGAGTAACGCGTGCGCGATGCCAGAATTTCATTTATCTCTTCGTTATCAAAGACATCCCGCTGTGAACGGATTAAATTTGAAATGGCTAAACGATTTTTTTCGATCCATTTGTCGGGCGTTGGATTTGCATCTTGGGCGAACAAAATCGAATATTCTTCAAACAATCCATTTTGACGATAAGGTTCAGGGATGTAACGGCTTTGCAAAGCGTGTTGAATTTTTGTGCGCGTTTGCAGCACTGAATATGCAAATGGGTTTTTCAAATCAAATTGACATTCCACCATTTGGATGCGGGCATCGTAGCGTTGGCGCGTGACAGCGATCGCATAGCCTTCAATCACAATCGTTTCCTGACCCAAGGGTACGAGGTCAATATCAATCGGCTGAAAATATGGCGCATCTTTTATCAAACCTTTGAATTGTTCAGGGGCAGGTGCATTTCCTTCATAAGAATCGGGGAAGGCAATTAAGTAACAGATTTCCATTGCTTAAGTGTACTACATCTAATTTTCGGTTGGCTTTATACTTGAGGATATTCAAACCCAATTGGGACGCAGATAAACGCTGAAAAACGCAGATTTTCCGTTTTTTTTACACCGCACTTGCGTTCGGTTTAAGTGTCAGCGAAATCAGCATTCATCAACATCCAAAATATCTATTAACAAGGCATTGAATAATGACAATTAACGAACAATACAACAAATGGGTTGCTCAGAATAAAACCTAGAACAAATTGGGACGCAGATGAACGCTGGTAAACTCTGATGTTTTGATTTGGAGTCTTATGGATAAAAGGCTAATCTATAACGGAAACCTTTGTAAACACTCTGATCTTACCGAGCAGATCATTGGTGCTTTCTACGCGGTATATTCTGCATTGGGATATGGCTTTCTTGAGAATGTTTATGTCAAGGCTTTGATGATCGAGTTGAAGAATCGCGGAATGAAAGCGGACGATGAATTTCAAATTAACGTGTATTATTTGGGTCAACAGGTTGGGGAGTATTATGCCGATTTGATCGTCAATGAACTTGTTATCCTGGAAATCAAAGCCGCGAAGCATCTGGCTGATGAGCATGAAGCGCAGTTATTGAATTACTTGAAAGCAACCCCATACGAAGTTGGCTTGCTGCTTAATTTTGGACCGAAGCCCGAAACGAAAAGACGGTCTTTTGATAACACACGCAAGGAATGGTGGATTGCTCAGAACAAAAAGAAAATGGACGCTGATGAACGCTGATTGCGCTGATCGGAGAAACAAGAACCTGAATTTTCTGAGCGCTTCGCGGTCAGTGTCAAAGGCATGTCAGTTTGTTAAAAAAAACCAAAGACCAGTTGGGACGCTGATGAACGCAGAAAAACGCAGATTTTTTCTATGTTTTACACCGCACTTGCATTCGGTGCAAGTGTCAGCGAAATCAGCGTTCATCAGCGTCCAAAAAAATCTTTAAACAAGGCATTAAACAATGACAATCAACGATCAATACAATAAATGGAAAGAAACGACGCTCAAGAAATCACTGGATAAGTTCAAGGAGCGGCGGGAGCGGTTTGAGACTTCGGCGGGGATTGAGGTGCCGAGGGTGGCGTTGCCTGCGGGCGGCGAAGGGCGGGGGGACCCCGCCCCTACGGTGGATGAAAATTATTTAAATAACATCGGCTTCCCAGGCGAATACCCTTACACCCGCGGAGTCCAGCCGACGATGTATCGTTCGCGGTTTTGGACGATGCGGCAGTATGCGGGGTTTTCGACGGCGGAGGAATCCAATAAGCGCTATCGCTATTTATTGGAACAAGGTCAAACGGGGCTATCGGTCGCTTTCGACCTCCCAACTCAAATTGGGTATGATGCGGATGATCCCATCGCGCAGGGAGAGGTCGGGAAGGTGGGCGTGTCCATTTCGTCGATCAAGGATATGGAGCAGTTGTTCGATCAGATCCCGCTCGATAAGGTTTCGACTTCGATGACCATCAACGCGCCCGCGGGCGTTTTGCTGGCGATGTATATTGCGGTGGCGAAGAGGCAGGGTGCCGATATGCGCCAGTTGCGCGGCACGATCCAGAACGACATTCTCAAAGAGTACGTGGCGCGCGGCACGTATATTTTTCCGCCCACGCCTTCGATGCGGCTGATCACC